>JASFWU010000122.1:0-7489 GCA_050049035.1 Akkermansiaceae bacterium
AACCGAAGCGCATTGCGGTCATCTCAGCCTCGGTCGGAGGGCGCTTGGTAACCACTTTGGATTCCAGATCGTCGAGCCCCATGACAGTGTGATCCTTGTCCATCACCATCAATCCTCCGGGGGCGGGCCGGACAACGGGATCCTTACGGTAATTTTCGTAGCCCGGCTCCATCTTCATCAGGCGAAGGTTCTTTTTCTTTTGAAGAATGGATCGGGCCTCCGCGGTGTATTCCGGAGCAATGATGACATCGGTAAAAATCCCGGAAATGACCCGGGCGAGTTCCTCGTTGATGGGACGATTACAAACGATCACCCCTCCAAAAGGAGCGGCCCGATCTGTCTCAAAAGCCTTCTGCCACGCCACGCGAAGATCCTCGTCCTGCCCAACCCCACATGGGTTGGTATGCTTCAAAATGCCGACCGTGGAACGTTTGAAATCGAGAATCAAATCAGCGGCGGCCTCGATATCGAGGATATTGGTATAGCTGAGTTCCTTTCCCTGGAGTTGGGTGAAGCATTCCGCAAACTCCCCGTAGAGCCTTGCCTTCTGATGGGGATTGTCGCCGTAGCGAAGGTCGGTTGCGAGAGGCAGGTTGACCGAGTAACTGCAGGCCGTCCCCTGGTCGCACTTGCCGAGAAAATTTGAAATCGCCCCGTCGTATTCCGAAGTCCGCCGGAAGACCTTGATCGCGAGTTCCTCGCGCAAACGCAATGAAGTGTCTCCCTCGTGCTCCGACATTTCCTCAAGAACCCGGGCATAGTCCCCGGGATCGGTAACCACCGTGACTGCCGAGTAATTCTTGGAGGCACTCCGAAGCATCGACGGCCCACCGATATCGATGTTTTCGATCGCCTCGGCGAGAGTCACTCCTTCGCGTGCCACTGTTTCCTCAAACGGATAAAGATTCACAACCACCAGATCGATGACCGGGATGTCGTGCTTCCGGGCCTGGGCAAGGTGATCATCGGAATCCCGCTTTTGAAGCAAGCCGCCATGAACTTTCGGGTGAAGGGTCTTCACCCGTCCTTCAAAAAGCTCCGGAGCCCCGGTGTATTCGGCCACATCAATGACTGGAAGTCCGGCTTCACGCAGAGCCTTCGCCGTGCCGCCCGTCGAGAGCAGTTCGACTCCGTAATCCTCATGAAGAGACTTTGCAAAATCAACCAATCCCGATTTATCGGAAACCGACAGGAGCGCGCGTGAAATCGCCATAAAGTGAAGGTGGTTTCGGGTCCCAGGACCCGCCCGAGGGCTATGTCACGAACCGAGTCCGGGCAAGAGTAATGTCAGTCATGCCATGTGAATAACTTGGGAAGAACTCGGCCATCCCTTTCGCCTTCAGGTGACAGGGGCTATTCCACCGGAATTGCACCTCCGATATTTCCCACCCCGGGCTAACGAGTATTGCGCCTGCTCTTGAACCGGTATCCCGTCCTGAACCACCCGTCTGCTAGCCCATCGACTGACTGTCCCATTCGCCAAACTGACGAAATTTCTGATAGCGTCGTTTTTTGAGCTCTGTGGCCGAGAGCTTGCTCAGTTCATCGAGTTGGGCCGAAACCGCCTGACGAAGCCCATCGGCGGCAGCCTCGGGATCATGATGGGCGCCTCCCGGAACTTCTTTAATCACCCCGTCAATCAGACCAAACTTCTCGAGATCAGGAGCAGCAATCTTCATGGCCTCGGCAGCCTCGGGTGCGTGCTTGCGGTGTTTCCACAGAATCGCGGCGCACCCTTCCGGGCTAATGACCGAATAGTAGGCGTTCTCCATCATAAGGACGCAGTCCGCCACTCCAATACCGAGGGCCCCTCCCGAACCTCCTTCACCGAGGACCACCGCCACAATCGGGACATCAAGAGTCATCATTTCGCGGAGGTTGCGGGCGATGGCTTCAGCAATATTGCGCTCCTCGGCTCCGATCCCAGGATAAGCTCCGGGAGTGTCGATCAAGGCCACGATCGGCAGGGAGAACTTGTTGGCCATCTCCATCAACCGGAGACCCTTGCGGTAACCTTCGGGGTGGGCGCTTCCAAAGTTGCGCTTGAGGTTCTCTTTGAGATCCCTCCCCTTTTGATGGCCGATGACCACGCATCGGCGCCCGTCGATCGTCGCAAATCCTCCCGGCATGGCATGATCGTCACCCACAATCCGGTCACCGTGCAGTTCGGTGAAGTCGGTAAAGGCGTAGGCGAGGTAATCGAGCATATACGGTCTCTTGGAGTGTCTCGCAATCTGGACCCGTTGCCAAGGTGTGAGATTTTCATAAATGCTTCGGCGGGTCTCCACCAGTTTGGTCTCGATGGCGGTGATCTCATCGCTGAGGTCGACCCCTTGGGACCGGGATTTACTCAGCAGCTGATCCAGCTCGCGCTCGAGCTCGGCGATCGGTTTTTCAAATTCAAGCAGTTCCATGGGATCTTTGTGGCAAAATGGTTATCATCAGGAGCCCCGATATTCGACCTCATTTCCAACCCGAATGAGCATCGAGAGTTCTTCCATATCGGACCTTTTCAAAAAAATGCTTCCAGCAGAGACTTCGTCACCTTCTTCGGCAATGGGCCTTAGCGAAAGAAGGGATCGCCCGATCTTCATCCCGAGGACCTTCGAGGCATGGCGAAACCGGCTGTGGGTCGGCGGGAACACCTGCTCACCAATTTCTCCGTTCTTGCGCGTCACCTTGGTCTGGTAGGTTCCGCCACCGATCCCCGAAGGCTGCGCCAAAAGAATGCGGTAATCCCTCGCAAAAACGTGTTCCTTCCTTTCGCGATCGCGATGATAGAGCTCGACCCGATTTTTGGGCACGTCGATCACGAGCTTAAAATCAAGAGGCATGACGATCAATTCGTCGCCAACGTGCAAATCCTTCAGCTCGGTGAGACCGTTGAGGAACATGATGGAATCGAGCGTCGTTTGGTTGCGGGTTGCCACCCTGAGGTATCCGTCCCCGGCCGCCACCCGGTGGATCTTCTTGTTCGACATGTTTTCGACCGAAAGAATCTCATCAAGATTCATCTCTCCGAGAATTCGGCGGGCCTCGGGCGCATGAGTCGATTGCGGGTAGAGATTCTCAATCAAGTGGAGCATTTCCCGCGCCTCATCGAGCTCCCCCAGGGCAATCGATTCAAGGGCCCGGTTAAACTCATACTGTCCTGCCTCAAACCCAATCTCCTCCTTTTCCTCTAGAATGGTTTCGATGGACTCCTGCGACAATCCGTTTGGCTCCTGGAATTTGTCCTGAACCTTTCTCAAGAAAATAGCGAGCAGGGTAATGATGACCCCCACCGCCAGGAGAGCTCCAAGCCTCAGAATTGTTCCAAAACTCCCCATCGGTCCCCGTTGCTAGAGCAAGCCCCGTCGCTTAAAATCAAATTGATTGATCTCGCGGGACTTCATGATCATCTCAAGGGTGAACTTCATCACACCGACCTCCCACGCCTCGTCCACTCCCAGGATAATGGCCAGCGAAGGATTGCCGCTGATTCGAACCGATTCGAGAGCCCGATCACGGACCGTTTCGATCTTCTCATGAACCACTTCGGATGACACCTCGGATCGTTTGAACTGAAAGCCATACTGGAGAAAGCTCAGATCAATTCCCTGTTCCTGAAAGTGCTCAATGACCTGAAGGACCTTCGGATCAAATCCTTCCAGCTCAATGTCGCTGAATCCCTCCGGCTTGATCAAGCGGGGCTTTTGAGCCTCCACCTCGCCTCGTCTCACGCACACCTTGTCAACGCGATCCATGGTTTCGGACAAGACCTCAAATTCAAACCTGGTGACTCCAAAGGTATCAATCCGGCGCGCGGGTTCATGGAGCACCCGGGTGGTCTCCATGGCGTATTGGAATTGGTCCGGCGTGAGCATTGTCTTGGGGACACTATCGCGCGCTTTGGTCGATCAAGCCAACGAAAATGGCAGGCCCCTGTGAGGAAAACCTGCCATTAGGTTGGATAACCGGTGAAAATCCTTCGCAGACAATCAGGACTCGGATTTTTCGACGTGGGCGATGATGTCTCCGACGGTAATGAGCTTCTCGGCTTCTTCGTCAGGCACCTCGATTCCAAACTCCTCTTCGACGGCCATCACCAACTCGACCGCATCGAGGGAATCCGCGCCAAGATCTTCGATCATTTTGGACTCGGGCTTGACTTGATCGGCACTCACTCCGAGCTGCTCGACAATGATTTCAGTGACCTTTTCTTGAATGTTATCTGCCATGACGTTTTGGATTAATGGGAGGGATCGAGATTGGCAACCCCTAAAATTCATTCGTTTTCACTCTCCTTTTTCTTCCCCGTCAGCCTCAACAGGCTCCTCCGGAGAGTCCGCCTCTTCCTCCTCGTCCTCATCCTCGATCACCAGCTCGATCAATTCACCGTTAAAGTTGGCCAGGATTCGCTGGAACAATGCCTCGGCGGGCGCCCCGTCTTCCTCCCGGAACTGTCCGTAGACCATCCCGTCGACCTTCGCCTTCTTCTCCTCCTCTCCGTCCTTGTAGGTGATGGTTGCAAGTCCCTTGGTTTCCCATTTGCGCTTGTCAATCGTCACCATGTCTCCGAAAGCGACGAACGGGCCGCCGGGAGCGTAATATCCCTTGTCATCGACTTTCATCGAGCGTCCCCGGGTCCGGATCAGGAAAAACACCACCACCGCCGACAGCACGGAGCAAACCGCGGCAGCAATCAATTGCTCGCTGATCTTGCGCAGAGGCTTCACGTCCTCGCTCGGATCGACATTCTGCGGCCAGCCTTTTTCTTCGCTGTAATCCTTCCAAAGCTCGGTGCTGTTTTTCTCACCAATCTGATAGAGAATCTTGGGCCACTTTTCCTCAAAATCCGTCCCGGCCGGATACATCTTTGGTTCCTCTTCAAAAGGAATGGTTTGTGAGTCCACAAATGCCTCCCAGCTCTCCTGTCCTTTGAGGTCATCA
The DNA here is from genome assembly GCA_050049035.1 of Akkermansiaceae bacterium. Classification (GTDB taxonomy): domain Bacteria; phylum Verrucomicrobiota; class Verrucomicrobiia; order Verrucomicrobiales; family Akkermansiaceae; genus SW10. The sequence goes on from JASFWU010000122.1 coordinate 4,933, forward strand.
TTTTCGGAGCGAACCTTCCCGGCCGCCGAAAAGGCCTGGTAGTTGGCCACGATGTAGTTCTTTTCAGGATACCCGATCTTCCAGTCATAAAGGAAATAGGCGCCGAAGCCACCAAACATCACGAGCATCAGGGCTGCTCTCCAGAGGAACCATTTGGTGGGACGACAGACGATTTCGGATTCACTGGACATATAACTGGAGTGAAGGAACCAAGTGCGCCTTCATCTGGCAAGCCCCTGATCGGACAATCACTCTTTTCCAGAGTTCCCCACTCCTTCTTCGCGTGCACTCACCGCCAGGCGAAAGGCTTTCCGGTCGCCATAGCGCCGGATCGAAAACTTCACGGTCCGGCGACGGCCGGGAGCCGGCGACCACGTGGCCTGCCAAAACTCATAAACCGTGCCATTGCTGGAAACACTGACCCGGGATACACCGACCACCCCTGATTGATTTCGCGAGGATGGACGGCAAACCCTGATTTGCTCGGCCTCGTCGAGCCGTTTCAACAAGCCATCCCTCCACTGACGGGCCGCATGGTAGGATGCCCTGCTTCCTCCCCAGTTGTTGTCGGCGAAATACTTGGCATAACGTTTTCCCTGACGCTGCAAACGGACCTGCCACCCGTGAGTCCCGACCCCGGGCAGATCGATCCTTGCCAACGCGTAGCGGTCATCCTCGTGTGCCATCGTAAATCGTTGCTCCTTGTCCCCGGCCATTGTCAACGGGACGACCACGGCTCCCGGGAACCCGGTTACTATCGCCTGGGTCCTGGATTTCCACCTCCATTGCGGCCCAAAATCCGCTCGCGCATCCGGTCATCGATGAGATCGGAATTCTGAACATAATTGGTGGCAGCTTCACGGTCCTCGGTCATCCATCGCATGGTGGTCATGCCAACGGCCCAGCTCCGCGATCTCTCGTCAGAAATCGTCTCGGCCAATCGGATATTCTCGGCCGGTGATCCCTGCGAATCACTCATGACAAAGGAAGAAACAGCGGCATCGCGAACGGCTCCCTCAGGTTGTCCGACGGCCCATTCGCGGGCTGCTGCAGGGTCCTGGGCGACCCAACTTCCCATGATATCCCTCATCGACTCCCGCCGGGCTTCTTCGTTGCCATTGGCGGTGACCCACGCCGCGGCTTCCGCAGGAGTTTCACGTGCCATGGCCTCCGCGACTGTTTCGATGGCTTCATTCCGGGAATCACCCTCGGGGATTTCCAGCGCCCGGCTTGCCGCGAGACCGGGATCCTCACGTGCAAGGGAAGTGACCGCTGAGGCGAGGGCGTCGCCCCTTTGATCCGCGGGAAGACCATTAATGAAACTCTCGGCACTGGCCCAATCGGATCGCGCCCACTCGCCCGCGATTCTTTGGTTGGCCTCGGTCAGGGCACGCCCTTCGAGTCCGGCAGTCAGACTGGCGGCCCGCTCCGGATCGGAGGCGGCGATCTGCGAGATTGCCCGGACGGAAGCATCGGTGGCGTCATTTCCATCCAAAGTCCGCGCCCAGGCCAACGCGCCTTCGGGATCCTGTCGGGCCCATTCCGCTGCAATCGTGGCAGCTCCCGACGATCCCCCGCGGCGTCCACCCATCATGCCCATCATGGCAAACTCGGACTTGTTGTTTTCAAAATAGCTGGCTGCGGCTCTCGGATCACTGGCAGCCCAGCTCTGGAGAATGGTCGGGCGAACAAACATTCCGGTACGCCCCATCTTGGTCTTGGCGTGATCGAAGGCCTCGAAGGGAGCCACCTCGGCCCAGGCACCGAAAAGAACATAGGCATTCAAGATCTGCTCATTGAAGGGAAGATCCTTGAGTTTGTCGGCTTCCCCCGGAAACTCGTCCTTGCTCAGTCCCGAGTAAAGATCGACCAAAGCCTGGATTCGGGCTGTTTGACCCGGGGTATTGACAACCTCTTCGAGGGAACGAGGGCGGTCGGACTTTCCACGCGGGTTTCCAGATCCTCCCGGGGATGACGAGGTCCGCCGGGGCCGGCCACTCGCAGCCGGAGTTCTCTGATCCCGGTCCAAAGCTCCCGATTTGGGATCAGCGCCACCGCTGCTTTGGTTCCCGGCAAAAAATCCGATTCCCCCGCCGACGAGGAGACAAGAGACGGCGATCGCGAGAAGGTTGTTCATATTCTAGGGTTCTTGAGAGTTTGTTCCGCAATCTAGCATGAAACCACCTCCCCGAAAAGGAACTGCTCCGGGAATGGTGGGGATCGCCTAATTGAAGCCAAACTCGCGACTGGAAAAATCGCGGGTGGAATTTTCACGTTCCTTGGCCGCCTGTCGTTCCACCGTCAAACGGGCGAAGGGCATGGCTTCCAGCCGTGGCTGGGGAATTTTCTCGCCGGATTCCTCGCAGATTCCGTAGGTTCCAAGCTCAAGACGTTGAAGGGCTTCCTCGATTTCACCAAGAGCGTTGGCCTCTTTGGAGAGCATGTTGAGCGCGAAGTCACGATCGTAGGCATCCGATCCGGCATCGCCCTGATGCATTCCCGAGCCGCTGGCTTCGCTTCCCTCGGCACCTTGTTTGATGGTGTCGTTCTGGATCCC
>JASFWU010000121.1:0-7489 GCA_050049035.1 Akkermansiaceae bacterium
GGATCCGTAGAAGCCTTGATGGTCCACGAGCGCGATCGACTGGTGCCCGAGCTGCGCGGCCCGCTCGACGAGGGCCTCGGGCGAGGAAGCCCCGCGGAGGAAGGAGAAATTGGATTTGGCGAGAAGTTCCATGGGGTTGAGGTAGCCGAAAGCTCCAGCTTTTGGTGGGTTGGTCGACCGGGGACCAAAAGCTAGAGCTTTCGGCTACTTTGCCTTCTCAGGCGTAAATCCCTGTCAGATGCCAGGTTTTAGGTGGGCGGAAGGTGAGTTGGAGGAGGAGGGCTTGGTCGAGTTCGACGTCCCACTGGGCTTCCTGCCAGCCGTTTTCCCACCAAGAGCCGGAGAGCGGAAAGGGGCCGCGGGCTTTGCGGATGGGGCCTTGATGGGGGCCGGTGAGGAGGGCGAGAGGACGATGGTGGCGGTTCCGCTTTTCAGAGGCCACGTGGACCGGAATGGGCGGGCGATGTCGTTTCAGGGGCAGTTGGGCGGAAGGGTGAAAGTTCGGTGTGGTTGGAATTTGGAAATCGGGTGTGACGGGATGCAGGGTGAGAGAGTCGGGGCGATGGGTGTCATTTTGTTGGGGAATGCCGATCGCTCCGGGGCCGACAATGCCGGCGAGGCGGCGGAGAGTGTTGGCGAACTCGTTGGGATCCTTGAGACCGCGGGTGAAGAGTTGATGCTGGGCGTGACGGGGGCGTGTGGCGATGAGTTCGAGGTGAAAGGAAGAAATGGGCGCGGGGACTTTGAGAGTGTCGAGGTGGATGTGGAGCGAGCGCAGGAGGATCTCGGGGGTGAGCGTGGGTTCGGAGAGTTCGAGCGAGCGGGCGTGAGCCGCGCCGTTGTCAAAAGCGAGGTGGAGCTGGAGCTCGGCGGCGGCGCGTTGATGGTGGCGGAGCCGGTTGCAGAGGGTTTGCAGGAGCCGTTTGGCCATGAAGAGAAGGGGTTCATGGTTGGCCACCGGAGGTTCGAAGAGGTGCTCGATCTGATACTGGTCGGGAGCACGGTAGAGCTTGAGCAGGCGATGATGCTTCTGATGGAGAATGTCGTGGAGCTTGGCGAGGGTGGGGCCAAGTCGCTCGGCGAGGCCTTGTCGCGGAAGTTTGGCGAGGTCTCCGAGGGTTTGCAGGCCCCAGAGTTGCAGGACCTTGAGGTGTGGGAGCGGGAACGAGGTGGCGAGGGAGGAATCGCTGAGTTTGAGTAAAAGAGGATCGTTTTGCCCGGGAACGAGCGAGGCGAGGTAGGCGAGATCGGGTGTGGGACCGAGACCGGTTTGGAGTGGAAGAGCGAGATCGCGGGCGGACTCGCGGGTGTGGGCGAGCCAGTCATCGAGTGAATTGAGCAGAAGGGTTGAGAGGTCGAGGAGGTAGGTGTCGGGCGTGGTTAGTTCGAAATCCGGGACGAGCGAATCGACGAAAGCGAGGGTTTCCTGTTGGGCAGATTGCTCGGTGGTGGGATCAGGATCGAGAAGAAGGAGTTCGGGGCAGCGGGCGAGGGCCCGGATGGTGCGGAGGCCGGGCTGGATGTCGAACTGCCGGGCGGCGTGGTTGACCGTGATGAGGTGGGACTTTTCGCGTTCTCCTGACGAAAGCAGGGCCGCGGGCTGGTCGGGCGGGGTGCCATCGCGTGCCAGCAGCGCGCTGAGAGCGAGATCGGGAAAATGGAGCGCGGCGTAGTTCATGCTTTTCCGACCAGGCTTTGGTCGGCGGGTTGGCTGGTTTGCAGAATGGGCGGGACTTGCTCGAGGTGATCGAGGGAAAAGCGATTACTCAACGTGAGTCGTTTGTGCGGGGTAGGCACGAGGGCGCGTGGAGTCAGGGTGACGAGGGCGGTGCCGGAATCGCGGGCCTGGATTTTGAGTCGATGCCAGAGCGACGAGGGAATTTGCCGGAGCTCGCGTTCCGAAGTGAGGTGGAGATCGAGAAGAATGAGCGGGAGGTTGCCATCGCGCAGAAACAGATCGGCACACTTCAGGGCTTGTTCGGTTTTGGCACAACGAAGCCAGATGAGGCGTCGGCAACGTCGATTGCCGTAGGAGGCGGGATCGAAGGTGTTGCGGCCGTCGATGAGGGCGAGCGGGAGGTCGCGCTTTTTGGCGAGGAGTTCGCAAAGCACGAGAGAGGCTCCGGTGGAAGGGTGTGAGGCCACAATTTCGCACACCTGTCCGGCCGGAAATTCCAGGGGCGCGGGCTTGGTTTCCTGAGGCTCTACCGGAGCAGGGCGATGAGCCGCCGGGAACTTTTCCCGGAGCTGACGCCGAAGTTGCTCGATTTGCAGAACGCTCAAAACATGTTCATAAGAACACTATTTTTTGAGGGCGTCAAGAAGGTGGTGTCTAACATTGAGGATACCTCTTATTTCGTTGAAGCAGCGGCTTTTTGAATGGTCTTGATTTCTTCTTCGCTGAGTCCGCCGGTGAATTTGCTCTTGGCAGGATCTTCGTTGAAAAAGGTGCGGTAGAAGACGCAGGCGGCGAGGTAGGCTCCTTTTCCGGAAGGGTGGCTGCCGTCCCCGCGATAGAGTTCGCGTCCCAATTTGTCATCGGCTTTGCGGACGAGAGCCCAGGTGTCACCGACGCGGGCGAGCTTGGCCCGGCATTTTTGGGCGGCGCTGGAGTAGCTCTTGCTGAGAGCTTTCTGCATCTTCTCGTAAGTGGGAAAGCGTTCCTTGTTCATCTTGTCGCCATCACGTCGTCCCCAGGTTTGGTAGAACACGGTTTGAGCTCCGGATTGGTCGATGATCTTGTCGAGTTCGACTGCGGCTTTGTCGAATTTCTTGGGAAAGACGGCAGGCGTTTGGCTTTGGTCCTGAAGCACCACGAAGTCGAACTTGCCGTTCTTGATTTTTTCGATGGTGGCCTGGTTCTTGAGGTGGAACTCGAGGGTTTTTCCGCCGGGATTGATGAAGGTGAGTTCGGTGTCGGTGTGGGGTGACTCCTTGATGAGCTTGGCCACCGCTCCCCTGATCCCGCCGGTGTAGCTGTTGCCGATGAAGAGAATCTTTTTTGGCGCGGCGGTTGCGGTGAAAATCAAGAAGAGGAATAGAAAGAGCGTTCGTCGGGTGGTCATGGGATTATGAGACTCTGGTGAGCAGATAAGATGTCGGGTTTGGATTTCGAAACAAGGCAGGGGTTGAGTTTTTGGGAGGGGCGGCGTATTTCCTCGGGCCGATGGCAGTGGAAGTGGTTGAGCTGGTTCTGAGTCCCGCGGAGGCGGGCGATGAAGAGCTGTGGCCAAAACGGGTGGCGCGGAAGTTGCGGGTGAAGCCGGAACGGGTGAAGGAGGTACGTTTGTTGAAGCGGTCACTCGATGCGCGGAAGCGTCCGGTGAAGTTTCGCCTACGGGTGGAGGTGGGAATTGATGAGGTCTTGCCGAAAGAGGATCCCTTGCTTTGGGAGGCAGCGAAGTTGTCGGCCGAGCCGGAAGAGGTGATCATTGTCGGGTGCGGGCCGGCAGGGATGTTTGCGGCGTTGAGGTGTCTTGAACTGGGTTACAAGCCGGTGGTGTTGGAGCGTGGGAAGGATGCGTCGTCGCGACGATTTGATCTGGCGCCGATTTTGCGGGAAGGCCGGGTGATCGAGGAATCGAACTACTGCTTTGGTGAAGGGGGCGCGGGAACTTTTTCAGACGGCAAACTCTACACGCGAGCCACGAAGCGCGGGCCCGTTGCGGAAGTCTACCGAACTTTGGTGGCACACGGAGCACCGGAGAAGATTCTGGTCGAGGCGCATCCGCACATCGGATCGAACCTCCTGCCCAAGGTGGTGATGGCGATGCGGGAGTCGGTGAGAGCAGCCGGAGGTGAGGTTCATTTTGGAGCGAAGGTGGTGGAGTTTCTCAAGTCGGGTGATCGTTTGGTGGGAGTGGCGACCGAGGACGGACGGGAGTTTTGCGGAAAGGCCGTGATTTTGGCAACGGGGCACTCGGCACGTGACATCTATGAGCTCTTGCATCGTCAGGAGATTCTTTTGGAGGCCAAGCCGTTCGCGGTGGGGGTGAGGATTGAACACCCGCAGCCTTTGATCGATCGGGTGCAGTATCATTTGCGGGAAGACGAAGAGCGGGGCCGTGATCTCCCGGCTTCCCGGTATCGTTTGGCCACCCAGGTGAAGGGGCGAAGCGTGCATTCCTTCTGCATGTGCCCGGGAGGATTTGTGGTGCCAGCCGCCACTGAGAACGACGAGGTGGTGGTCAATGGGATGAGCCTGTCGCGTCGCGATTCTCCATTCGCCAACAGCGGGATGGTGGTGGGCGTGGAGCCGGAGGACGTGAAGGGCTTTGAAGGCGATGATGTCTTGTCGGGAATCCGCTATCAAAAACACCTCGAGCGGCTGGCCAAGAAGGCTGGTGGTGGCGGACAGGTCGCGCCGGGGCAACGGGTCACTGATTTTTTGGCGGGGCGGGTGTCCAGAGAGATGCCCAAGACGAGTTATTTTCCGGGTTTGAATCCGGTGAAGCTGGACGAAGTGTTGCCCGGCGAAATTGGGGAGCGGCTGGCGGGAGGCTTGCGAAAGTTTGGCCGTATGATGAAAGGTTACACCGGTCCGGATGCCTTGTTGATTGGCTTTGAGACAAGGACCAGTTCGCCGGTGCGGATTCCAAGGGGGGAGGATTTGCAGCATCCGGAATTGAAGGGGCTTTATCCTTGTGGAGAGGGAGCTGGTTATGCCGGTGGAATTGTTTCGGCGGCCTTGGACGGAAGAAGGTGTGCCGAGGCTGCCATCAACGAAGTACGATAAATCATGGAGATCAGAAATCGCGAAGAGCAGGAGCCGTTTACCACCAAGGATGGATCAACGATCCGGAGTCTGCTGGATTTGAGCAATGCCCCGGTAAAAGGACAGAGTCTCGCCGAGGCGACTTTACCGTCGGGTGGTTCGACCGAGCGGCATTACCACAAGGTGAGCGAGGAGTTCTATTACATCCTGAATGGCAACGGGATGATGGAGATCGACGGTGAGGAGCGGGAGGTTGGTCCCGGCGATGCTGTCCTGATCCCGGCCGGGGCTTGGCACGAGATCAAGGCGGCTGATGAGATGCAATTTCTCTGCTGTTGCGCCCCGCCGTATGCGCACGATGACACCTACTTCGAGTAGGGTGGTCCGGCGATCTTGTTGAGACTAGCGTCTCCGCCGGGCAAGCATCATTCCACCGAGAAGAGCCAGTAATCCGGTGGATGGTTCTGGAATGATGGAAAGGGTTGAGGCGCCACCAGCCAGGGCCTGGATCTCGGAGGGTTCGAGTGCCACATCCCAGATGGCGAATTCATCGATGAGGCCGCCAAAGCCGTTCACGACATTATATTGTGCGCCCACAATTACTTCGCCGGTGAAGGTGGGAACTGCGTTTGCGCCAGTTGCTTGACTGGCCACAAGGACTCCATCGACCCAGATTTCTTTTGTTCCATTGTCGACCTGGAGGACGATGTGGCTCCACCGGTTCAGGAGAGTTGTGCCAACGGGTGCGGTGAGACGTTGCCCGGGGACAGCACAACAACCGTCGTGATCGAAATAAAGAGTGCCGTCCGACCACGGAGTGTGAGCGGAGATGCCGCGCCCCGTATCTCCATCGAGCACTCCAAGTGCGCTCGAGGCGAAGTTGCCTCCCGCTCCATTGCCGAGGTCAAATTGCCAGAAACTTACGGAGAATGAGTTGTTTGAGGCGGTGGTGGTGAGGTCGACGGTCGAAACCGAGCGGGCGATGTTTCCGGAGACACCCACATCGAGGGCGGAGTCGCCGGCAACTCCACTGAAACCGGTTCCATCGGCTGAAATGACTGCTCCGTCGGCAAGGGTGCCATCGGCCCCATTCCCGCTCCCGTCGACGGCGTCTCCGTTGAAGTCGTAGAATGCCAGGAGGTTGGCGGCAGTAACAGCGGCGCCCGAGTGGCTGGCCGAAAGGAGGGTGAGAGCAAAGAGACGGGAGGAGACCTTAATCGCGTACAGTTAGAAAATCGCAATCTGATCGTCAAACAAAAAAGCCGCAGCCTTGTCAGGCCCCGGCTCTTGATCCAGCGAGGGTTCGACCTGCTATTTGGCAACGTAATCGATCACGAAGACGTCCTCGAGAATCGGCTTGGCGAATTTGGTGACAAACTCCTGATGCGCTTTGTGGGGAAGGTAGACGTCGAGTCCGGCCTGGTCCTTGAAGGTCACGATGAAGCAATGGGTAAAGCCCTTGGCACGGTTCTCGGGGCTCACATTGGTGCCCCACTCGAAATCAATGATCGTTTTGATCTTGCCCTTGAGAGCGGCAAATTCGGTTTCGAGCTTCTTGATCTGTTCGGGGGTGGCTTCCTTCTTGAATTTGAAGCAGACGACATGACGGAAAGGAGCGGTCATTTCTTTTTTAGCGGCGGGTTTTTCTTTGTGGTGATCGGCAAGCGAAAGGACAGGAACAAGGGCGATGATGGCAACAAGAAGTGTTTTCATGAGGGGAGTGTGAGGTGCGATGAAGGAACTCACGAGGAAAAAGGTGGAGTTCGTAGGCTCGACTATTCAGGTGTTTCCATGGTTTTGACCATGGTCTCAAAGTAGCTTCTTGTCGCTTGCACGGCTTTCGGGAGCCGTTTCTTCAGTTGATCTCTGCGAAGAGAGACGATTTTCTTGAGATTTGGATCCAGTTTTACGGCCAATTGTTTGTCGAATTTGCTGAACTCCTCGATGAGGTTTCGGAGCGGTCCGATGGTTTGCCCCGGGTATTTTCGAATTGTTGGAATCAGTTTCTCCAAGGGGACATTTTCTGTTTCCTGGAGAAATTGTCTCATCAATTGGAGGCTGGTGTGTGCGGGGTAGAGGGCGGAGAGAACGCCATCAACGATCTCAAGATTGTTTGGGGTGTTTTTGATGGTGATGACGCTGGATCCCTTGTTGTCGTTGTGATGAGTGATTTTGCTGTTTGGAGGGAACTCGATGCCGTTGTCTTGAAACCAACGCTTGAGTTGATTGGCGTTGTAAACCTTTACCGGTTTCCAATTCGGATCCGGGTTTACGAACGGGGCCTTCGGATTCGGCTCAGGGTTGACTTCGATGATGGGCGTTAATTGTGGAATGGTCCAACGCCGTTCGACCATGCTGTCATCCGCTCGACAAAATGTGGCTAGCAGACCGGCCAATATGATGGCTGTTTTCATGAAGGCATTCTTGTATCGAACTTGGTGACTTTAAAGATCCGGTGGGGATCGCTTTCGATGCGGATGTTGATGTGCTCATCGCCCCCGACGAAGGCGTCGAGTCCAGATTCCAACTGGTCTGCTAAGGTTTCGGGGATTGGGAGTTTGCGATAGTTGGTTTCGAGAGAAAGACGGTAACTTTCTCGAGCTTCCTGCCAACCGAGGCCTCGGCTGCTTTGTGAAACCCTTCCCAACTCCCGTAAAATTCCTTCCAGTTCCCAGTCTTGGGAGAAGGGATCTTCTTTTTGGGTGACTGGTTCATTTCCATCGATGATGCGAGAAGCGAGACGGTCCGGGATTCAATCGTGTTTTGAGACGAGGA
>JASFWU010000124.1:0-7463 GCA_050049035.1 Akkermansiaceae bacterium
CGACCGGCTTCGACATCAGACGAGCCACCATGCCCCTTAGCTTTCGCAGGTGTCGCTTTCGGCCCGCTCTGACAATCTGCCCCGAAGAAGGAACCATCTCCTCCAACTTGCTTTGCAGGACATCGGTCGCTTCGTTGCTCCGGCAGCAAATGAGAACCGAGCGTCCTCGCAAAATCTGCTCGGTTGCCGCGGCGGCGATCGAGAATGACTTCCCCGTCCCCGGTGGCCCCTGGCAGGCCGTGATGGTTGACCCGTTGATGGAATCCACCAATGCCATCTGCGAATCAGAGAGCATCGCAGGGATGAACTCGGGCCTTCCTTTTTCGCCTGGACGATCTTGAGCAGCCCCATCGGCATCGAGAAACTTCAAAAGCGGGCGCGAAAGTTGATCAGGGCGCATTTCAGCAAGGATCTCCAGTTCCTGAAGCAGACCCGCAACGTTTTTGGAACGCTCGCACACCACCACCACGGAAGCCGGGTCAATCCGGGAGGAGCCTTCTGTCGTTTTCAACCCCTGCAAAATCCCAGCTCCGGTGAGATAGGGAAACCCCTCCAAAGGAGTGAGATCAAGTTCCGGAAGATAGCCACGAAGTTCTTCGGCCAGCAGCTTGGGTGTCGAAGTTCTGATGCGACCTTCGGGAATGAGATCGAGAAAGCCGGCCTCCGCGGAAGTGGGCACACCAAATGCCGAAAAGATCGCCGGGTTCACCCTGACTTGCTCCAGTGAAAGGAACAATTCACCATCGGAAATCCGGATGGGATAAAGCAACAAAGGGCAACAAATTTTCCGACCGTTTTTTCGCCCCGTGACCGGCAGAGTGACATACAGGAATTCGGTGTCGCGACGGAGGAGCTGAAACCTGTCCACCAATGAGCTTTTGATTCGTTGAGGAAGATCGACCGCTGTATACCCATCCTGGGTTGCCGTTTCAGAACCCTTCAAAAAGGCGCGATTCAAAACCCGGCCGCCAAACAAATTCTCAATCCCGGAATGCGAACGCTCCTCTCGCAAACAATCCCGGAAAAATGCGATCAACCCACTCGCTCGACTCATCGCGACCAAACTAAACGCTCAGGACTCCAAAAGCCAACGTCCTTTGACCTCTCCCAATTCATAACGGCCATCAATCAGTTTCAAACAGCGTGCCGTGAGCCGGCCTTCTTTCACATCAACCGCCCAGGCCCGGCTCCACCGCATGAAGGACCCTGTGTTCAAAACAAGGTAACCGTCTTTTTCCCAGATCCCGGCCCGATGAAAATGGCCGCAGACCAAAACACGGGCTCCCTTGCCAACCTGCTTTAGAAACCGATGGCCGTCGTCTCCCATGTTTCGCCAAACATGAAGAATCTCAAAGGTTCGTTGCGGAGGCCAAAAAGCAGATGCGAAGAAGTTAAAGGGAGGAATCAACTTCGGAAGCGAAGTTGATTTCAAGGCAAGGGCAATCTCCTTTGCCCGGTCGGCACAGGCTTCGGCGGAATCGCCCTGCGGGGCGTATCGCGAGACAATGGCATCAACATCCTGACGATACTTAGGAAACCCGCGGGACCAGGGGGTGGCGTCATCGTAGACCGCATCACCGTGATTCACCAGGACAGCTCCTTCCGCCAACCAAGCCACACCTTTCCCACTGTTGGGATCGTGGTTTCCACGCAGCACTTCGACCGAGATTCCCCGTTCATCGAGCATACCCAGAAGTTTCTCGTACTTCCCCCGGACATTCCCCCTTCCCCTGCCCAGCTTGCATTCCTGCCAGATATCCCCGGCAAGGACGAGATGATCCACTTCCTCCAAAACCGGAGCCAGCATGACGGGGTCCGACAGGGAAGATGCGGAGTGCCCCAAGTGCAAATCAGAGAGGATCCTCGTTCTCACAATTCCCGCTGCCTCACCGCCTCATAAAGACAAACTCCGGCCGAAACACTGACATTCAAACAATCAACTTTTCCCTTCATGGGAAAACGGACCAAAAAATCACACTCCTTTTCAGTGAGGTGTCTCATCCCCTCCCCCTCCCGCCCCATCACCACCGCAAGCGGTCCTTTCAGGTCGGTTTCGTAAAGCGATTGAGTGGCGCGATCGGAAGTGCCCACAATCCAGATCCCCCGCTCCTTGAGATCGCGCATGGTCCGGGCAAGATTGGTGACTTTGACGAAAGGAACGTTTTCGGCTGCCCCCACCGCCACCCGACGGACGGTATCGGTCAATCCCACCGATTTATCCTTGGGAGCGATGACCGCGTCCACCCCCGCGCCATCCGCGGTCCGAAGAATGGCTCCCAGGTTGTTGGGATCCTGAACGCAATCGAGAATCAAGATCAGTGGCGACGGGACCTCGTCGAGAATCCCGGCCAGATCACCTTCATTTCGTGGCTTTGCCTCGCGCTCGCCCCGCGGTCTCGCGTGACGATTTTCACGTGCTTCTCCCGCTCGTTTCCGCATGCCCCTCTTTAGTCATTCGAATGATCATTTCAAAGGGGAAAGCGGAACCACGATGGATCAACGGCACCTTAATCGGGCAATTCAGCGACCGGAAGATTCGTCACTTCCTCCCGATAATTCTCCGCCAATGGAGTGCTGAGGTAACGCTCGGTGGAAGAACACCCAATGGTGACAATCCTCTTTCCCTTGAACTCCTCCCGTGCTGCCACCTTCAGGGCGGTTGCGACATTGGCACCGGTCGAAATCCCCGCCGGAATGCCCTCAATCTGTGCCAGCTTTTGTGCCATCTCAAAGGCCTCCTCGTTGGTCACGGTCAAAGCTTCGTCGATGATTTCAGTATTGAGATTGCCCGGAATAAACCCGGCTCCGATCCCCTGGATCTTGTGAGGTCCGGGCGAGCCGCCTCCAATCACCGGGCTGTTTTCCGGTTCGACCGCGATGACCTTGAAGTCAGGGTTGCGCGACTTGATCACCTCACCCACCCCGGTGATGGTTCCACCGGTGCCCACACCGGCGACAATGGCATCGATATTACCATCGGTATCGCGCCAAATCTCCTCGGCCGTGGTCTCCCGGTGAATCTGCGGATTGGCGGGATTATCAAACTGGCTCGGGCCAAACGCGGTCTCGTCTTCCGCTAAAATCTGCTTCGCCTTGGCAATGGCTCCACCCATGCCTTTCGGTCCGGGCGTGAGGACAATTTGAGCCCCCAGGCTGCGCAGGAGAATGCGGCGCTCGATCGACATTGTTTCCGGCATCGTCAGGATGCACTGGTATCCCTTGGCACGAGCCACGAACGCGAGAGCGATCCCGGTATTTCCGGAGGTCGCTTCGACGATCTTGCCGCCGGGCTTGAGTTTGCCGCTCTTCTCGGCGTCCTCGACCATGGATTTTCCGATCCGGTCCTTCACACTGAAGAGTGGATTGAAAAACTCGGCTTTCACAAAGACTTCGCAATCGAGGCCTTCGGTGACCTTGTTCAGTTTGATCAGCGGCGTGTTACCGACGGTATCGACGATGTTGGTTGCAATGCTCATGATGATTTTATGTTAGATCTGGAAGTCAAGGTGACCCGATTCCTCGTGAAGTCCACACTCGTATTTTTTTCCATCAAAGCGAGTTGATTCCGCGCCCTCGCCAGCCCGGGGTTTTCGAGTCGAGTGCCAGTCTCCCATGGTGACAAATCCCTCGGCTTCGAGCGGATGAGGAGGGAGGTTTTTCGAGTGCATGTGTGCGGCCACTTGGGCATCGCCCCAATCGAGAATGGGATAGACCTTCATGGTACGTCCCTGCTGTTCGGCCAGGGCACGCCCCTCGCGGGTCGCGGATTGGCTGCGACGCAGACCACTCAACCAGACGTCTCCACCGATCTCTTTCAAGGCCCGGTTCATCGGTTCTACCTTGTTGATCCGCGCATACTCCTTGGGGTCGCTTTCCCAAAGCTTACCGTAGATGCTGTCCTGCCGGGCCGCTGTCATTTGAGGCACGTAGCACCGGAGATCGACCTCAAGTTTCGAAGAAAGCTCTTCGATGTACTGATAGGTCTCCGGGAAAAGATATCCGGTATCGACAAACACCACCGGAATCCTGGGCGCAAACTCTGCAATCAGACTGAGCATCACCGCGGCTTGCAACCCGAAGCTCGAGCTGGCTACGAGGCGGTCTCCGTAGGTCTCATAGAGCCAGCTGATCCGCTCACCAGCCTTGAGCTTATCCAGCTGGGCGGAAACTGCCTCCACGTCTTGGATGATCGTCGACATGGATCTCAAGCCGAAGTGGCTTCGGGTTTGATATTGGCGTGAAAGTCGAGACCGTTGATGGTCTCGGCCACGTAGCCCGCACGAATGACAAAGTCGCCGAATCGCTCTCCTTCCTCCCTGCTCACGGCATAGTCTCGAATGATGGGAGTAAGAAGAGCGAGAGCTTCCCCGCGCGTCACTCCTTCGCGATAAAGCTTGTTCAGACGGTCGCCGGCATGACCTCCGCCGAGGTAGAGGTTGTATTTTCCGGGAGCACGGCCCACGAAGGCGATTTCGGACAGGAAAGGACGCCCACAACCATTTGGACAACCGGTCATCCGGATGGTGATGGCATCGTGTCGAAGTCCGGCATCCTCGATGACGTTTTCAAGATCAGTGATGACGCCTGGAAGAGCCCGTTCGGCTTCAGCAAGGGCCAAACCGCAAGTTGGCAACGCCACACAGGCAATCGAGTTCAAGCGCAAGGCCGATTGTTGGTGCGAGTCCAGCAGTCCGAATTCTTCAAGAAGCGTTTCGATTCCGGGCCTTTTCTCCGGAGAGACCCGGGCGATGATCAGGTTTTGGTTCCCGGTGAGACGGAAATCTCCTTCGTGGAATTCCGCGATTCGACGCAGCCCCTCGCGGGCCTGCCCACGAACCCTTCCTCCTTCGATGAACAGGTTGAGGTGGAAGTTTCCTTCGTGATCCTCCACCCAGCCGAAGCGATCCCCGTTATAATCGAACTGAAACTGACGGACCGGCCCGAGATCATATCCCAGATATTCGTTGAGCTTTTCGAGGAACCACTCCGGCGAACGGTCATCGATGGTGTATTTCAAACGAGCGTGCTTGCGGTTGGTACGATCGCCAAAATCGCGTTGCACCAGAACGACTTTCTCAGCGACATCCACCACTTGTTCCGGAGTGCAGAAACCGATGATGTCGGCCAGCCGGGGGTAGGTTTCGGGCGCGCCATGGGTCATTCCCATCCCGCCGCCAACCGCAACGTTGTATCCTACGACTTTTGAATCTTCGACAATGGCCACAAAGGACAGATCGTTGGCATGAATATCGACGTCGTTTGAAGGAGGGACCGCAACGGCGATCTTGAATTTTCGCGGCAGGTAGGTTTTGCCATAGATAGGTTCCACCTCTTCGGCAGTGGACTCGACTTTTTCACCGTCCAGCCAGATCTCATGATAGGCCCCGGTGGCGGGCGTGAGGTGATCACTGATGTCTTGCGAGATCTTTAAGACCTCGGCATGAGCTTCACTCAAAAACGGATTCGGATTGCACATCACATTGCGATTCACATCTCCGCAGGCCGCGATGGTATCCATGGCGGCGGCATTGATTTCCTGAATGGTCTTCTTCAGCTGCGTCTTGATGACCCCGTGAAGCTGAAAGGCCTGCCTCGTTGTGAGCTTTAAGGTTCCGTTGGCATAAGTCGTGGCCAGGTCATCCATCTGGATCCATTGAGCCGGAGTGGCCACCCCACCGGGAACCCTGACACGAATCAAAAAGCTGAAGGCCTTTTCCAGTTTGTGCTTTCGCCGTCCCGCACGGATGTCGCGATCATCCTGAAGATAGCACCCGTGAAACTTCAACAGCTGCTGCTCATCCTCGGTGAGGCCACCTGTTGAGGTATCCGCGAGGCCTTCGGCGAGGGTCCCGCGAAGGTAGTTGCTATCGATTTTGAGATACTCGTTGTGAGCCAATTTCTTCTCTTCACTCATCACAAATTTTCCTTTTCAGATTTAGTAAACGTCCCGCTGGTATCGCTTGTCTTTCTTAAGTTGGTCGACGTAGGCCACCGCTTTATCACGGGAGAGATGACCTTCCTTTTCGACAATCCCGATCAAGGCTTCATGGACATCCTTGGCCATGCGTTCGGCATCTCCACAGACATAAAAATACGCTCCCTTCTGAAGCCAGTCGTAGAGCTCGGCAGCACGATCGATCATGAGGTGCTGAACATAGACCTTTTCGGGTTGATCCCTCGAAAAGGCCACATCGAGTCGAGCGAGGTTCCCTTCCTTGAGATGGTCCTGCCACTCCAGCTGATAGAGGAAATCATAAGTGTAGTGTTGGTCGCCAAAGAACAACCAGCTTTCACCCTTTGCCTTGCGCTCGGCCCGTTCTTCAACAAAGGCCCGGAAGGGCGCGATTCCGGTCCCGGGCCCCACCATGATGATCGGCGTCGCGTCATCCTCGGGGAGACGAAAATTTTTGTTGTTGTGAACGTAAACCGCCACCTTGCTGCCAACCGGAGTGTCGTCGGCAAGATAAGTCGAAGCGACCCCTTTGCGTTCCCTCCCGTGGCCATGGTATCGCACGGCTGCCACAGTCAGATGGACCTCCCCCGGATGGGCCTTGATGCTGGAAGCGATGGAATAGAGCCGAGGTGGCATCTTGCGAAGAATTCCCACCAACCGGGCCGCAGTCAGACCTTCGATGGGATAAGCTTCGAGCAAGTCGACAATTTGACGCCCCCAGATCCACTCGCGGAACTCGGAAGTCGCCTCATCACTCAAGAGTTGATCGAGTTCCTCGTTTTTCGCCAAAGCGGCATACTTTCTCGCAATCGCCCGGGAAAGAGCGGTGATGTCAAGATGATGACGAAGAGCCTCTGCCAGGGGATACTTCTCCCCTCCCTTGAGTTCCACTTCTTCGTCTTTGTCGAACCCGGTCACCTTGAGGATCTCCTCGACGACGTCTTCGGCATTCACCGGGACCACGGCCAAGGCATCACCCACTTCGTAGGTCAACCCCGAACCCTCAAGGGAAAGTTCGAAATGCAAGGTTTCCTTTGAGCTGCCTTCACCATTCAAGACCACTGAATCGAGCACCTCGGCAGAGAAAGGATTCTTCCGGCCATACTCCACGGTCGGGACTGAAGTAATCGCGGCCACATCCGAAGCAACTGTGGCGGCCGATCCAATTTGGTCGAAAAGCCGGCCCGCCCAAGCTGCATAGACCTCTTCGTAGTCAACATCACAGTCCTGTCGCTCCGTCAGGCGCTCCGAACCGAGCGCTTCAAGCCTAGCGTCAAAAACCTTTCCGGTTTCGCAAAACTGCTCGTAGGAAGTATCGCCAAGAGCACAGACCGAAAAACGCGTGCCCTTCAGGTCGACCTCTTCTTTCAAGAAGGCTTCGTAAAAACTCTCAACGGCCTCCGGCGGATCACCATCGCCCCAGGTGCTGACAATCACGGCCATTTGTTCGAAGCCTTTCAGATCGCCGGGCTTCAAATCAGCCAGGTTTTTCATCGAGGCCTTGAGCCCC
>JASFWU010000221.1:0-5097 GCA_050049035.1 Akkermansiaceae bacterium
ACTGGATTTGCTAGGAGGAGAGGAGGCCCGGTTTACAATGTCGTTGGTGCCAACAAGACGGGGATTGCTGGTTCTGGAGGATCTTCGGCTTGAGCTGCCGGACCCACTGGGCCTGTTCCAGCGGCGGAGTCCCACTCTCAATGAACGGGCCGAGGTCTTGATTGTTCCCAGGCGGTATCGGCTTCCATTGATCGAACTGGGGGGGCGTTCGGAATTGCGAATGGGAGGCGAGACTGCTTCCACGGTGCGTGGCGAAGGAGGGGAGTTCCTGGGCTTGCGGGACTATCGGGCGGGAGATTCCCTGCGCAAGGTGTCCTGGAAAGCATGGGCCCGCTCAGGGACGCCGGTGGTCAAAGAGTTTGAGGAAGTTCGTTTTCCCCGCTACGGATTGGTGTTGGACACGATGTTGTCCGGGGGTGGGCCGGATGTTTTTGAAGAGGCGGTTTCGGTGGCGGCGTCATTTGTCTCTTCCATGGAAAAGGACCAGTGTTTGCTGGACTTGATGTTCGTACGTGAGGAGCCCGAGGTCTTTACGGCCGGCCGGGGAGTGGCAAGGCCCGATCGATTAATGGATGTCTTGGCTCGGGTGGAAGCGAGCAAAGAGGGCGGGTATGAATCGCTGATGCGATTGGTCCTGGCCCATGCCGCCGAAATGACGGCAGCGGTGGTGGTGTTTGCGGGCTGGAGCGAGGAGAGAGGTGAATTCCTATCCGCCTTGCGATCGGCCGGTTTGGAGTTGAAGGCCTATGCGGTGGGCGTAGGGGAAGAGCCCGGGGAGGTTTCGTCCTCTGGCGTCAAGTGGTTGCGTTGCGACCGGGTCCAGGAGGATTTGATGACGGGATGACGGTGAAAAAAGGAAAGGAGTTGCTGAACGAACCCCCGCGTCTTCTCCTGGGAGTGGCGTTTTTGTTTTGGGGCGCCATGCAGGATCATCCCTTTGCAGCTCTCCTGGCGGCGGTTCTTGTGGAAGCCCGACATTGGACGGGCCTGAGATGGGATTTCGGGATTACCGGCTTTGTCCGGGCCTGGCAGATTTCCATGCTCGTCTTGATTGTGACCACGGTGGGCTTGCTGAGGTCGACCGAGGTCACGGCGGTTGAGTTTTTGAATCTGATGGCGTGGTTGCCATTCATGATGATGCCTTTGGCATTGGCCCAGCAGTATTCTCTTAACGGCGGAGCACCTGCGGTAGCCTTTTCATTCATTGCCCGTCGTAAAATGGCTTCCGACCGGAAACACGGAAGGCCGGTCGAGGTGTCTACGATCCATCTGGGCTACCCTTACTTTGTATTGATTCTGATCACCGGAGGGATGGGAGTTGGAAGAATGGGATATTGGGGAGGAAGCCAAATCCAGTATGGAATTGGAGTGGCGGTGCTGTTGGGATGGGCCTTTTTCAAGGTGGGACGCCGCCGTCGTCGTCCGTTGGCGTGGGGCTGTGCCTTTTTGGTCTCGATTGTTTTAGCAACCACCATGCTGTGGGGGCTGGATTACGTGTATCAGAAATACCTGAAAAGATATTCGGGAGAGCACAGTCAACGGGTCTCGCCGACGGAATCACACACCAGTCTGAATCAGATTGGTGAGCTTCAACTTAGCCCGAAGATTCTCTGGCGCTATTTTCATGAACGGGGAGAGCGGCCGCAACTTCTCAGAATGGCCGCTTACAATATTCCATACTCGAACTACTGGCAGGCCGGAATGAGGCGTCCCGGATACGGTCCTCCGGTGGACCGGGAGCGGAGTGCCGGTGCTGATTTCGAGCGTCTTTTTTCGGAAGATGATACGTCCTTTCGTGTTGCGGAAAGGGGCCGTGACGGTGGGGACTACGGCATCATGGGGCGTTTGGAGGGGTTGATTTCCGATGACGAGTTGGTTCCTCACGGGCGGAAAACAACCCGTTTTGAAGATGTCCCCTCAGACTCGCTGGCCGTCAACTCAATGGGCTCTTTTCAACTGTCCGAGGTGAGATCCGGAGCGATGGCAATGACCCTGTTTGCCGACCAAGGGGAAGCAGAGGTGGCCTTGGATCCGACGCCCGAGGATTTGGTTTTTGGAGCAGCCGAAGAAAAAGGACTGGATCGGTTCCTTGGTGGGATTGGACTGAAGGCTCCGCCGGTGGAGAGACGTCGTTGGGTGGCGGCGGGCAGAGACGGTCGTCTGCGAAGGACCGGGTTGTCCGGCTCACAGAGAAGGGTTCGTTTTGGTCCGACTCCGCCGCAGGTTTCGAGGGACGAGTTTGAGTTCATCAAATTGCGGATTGGAGAACATTTTCATGAGAAGTTCACCTACAGTCTCTTTCTAAGAGGCACGAACCAGAATGAGCCGATAACCGAGTTTCTCGAGGAAACCAAGAGCGGTCATTGCGAGTTTTTTGCGGGAGCCACTGCAATCCTGCTGAGGAGGATGGGAATCCCCTGTCGCTACGTGGTGGGCTTTGCGGTTCATGAAAAGGGAGGAGACAACGAATGGATTCTCCGCGGTCAACACGCTCATGCCTGGGTGGAGGCTTATGTGGGAGGTCGCTGGCAAAATGAGGGGACCAAGGAAGATCCGTTGTGGCGATGCCGGGGTGGCGAATGGGTCGATGTTGATCTGACTCCACCGGACTGGACATCCCAGGGTGTTTCACATTCCTGGACGCAGTGGTTTTCCGATCAGTTTCAGAGTCTTCGGGCGAACTTGAGTTTGTGGTCATCGGCCAGCGGCCTGGAGACAGCACTCACGGTTGTTTTGATCATCACTTCCGTTCTCCTGGTGGTTTACCTCGTCCGTCGTCTTCTCGAAAGCCGGGGCGGAGGACTCACACTAAACGGGAGTCCATGGGCCAAACGGGAGTCCGCTTTGTTACGCGATTTCGAGCGTTGGTTGGCGAAGCGGGTCGGGCGTCGTCCGGCAGCCACTCCAATGGGATCCTGGTTGAGGCTGCATTTGGGAAGCGAGGGAGAGGGGTTGGTCGAGCTCTACGAACGATCGACTTATCGGTTGGAGGAAAGCAATGTTTCGGAGATCCGTGAGAAGGTGGGCAAGGTGAAACTTGAACTGAAGAAGCGACAAAAAAACCCCGGAGCATAAAGCCCGCGGGGTTTGGAGATCTTTGGTGGAGCGCCGTTTAACCGGCAATCTCGGCACTGTGGAAATCCTGCCAGTCCTCGAGGTTGTTGAGGTTGATGGCATCGAGGATGGCACCGGTGTCTGCAATGCCAACCGCTTCGAGAATCCCCTGGCGGACCTCGTCGCTGTGATTGTATCCGACAACCGCAGCGTTGTGGGCATCGATGGCGGCAGTGTCGAGAGTGCCGCCTTTTTGATCGAGGATCCACTGCTCACACTGGGTGTAGGTGGGCTTTTTCTCGCGGATATACGCAAGAAAGGTATCGGCATCGATTCCGAGGGCGTCGAGAGTCATTTGATCATATCCGGCACCTGCTGCCGGGTAGTCCGGATGAAGCTTGCCGACGGCATCGAGCGATGCCTTTTGCCAGAGGCGGGGCAGGTGAAGGACTCCGAGCGGGCCGGCGATGCCGGAGGTGATGAGAGGGATGATTTGGCTCATTCTTGGTTGGTTTGGTTATGATTTGACGGATCAGAAAGGCGCTTTTTTGCGCTCGTCGATTAGGTAGCGGTGGCTTGAGGTGATGGCAATGGCTAATTCCCTTGAACTTCTCATCCTGCGCTTGCGTTTTTCCGATGACGGGGCTGTTCTGCGGTTGGAGAATGGCAGGTGGTTTTTCGATCGAATCTTTGAACCGGGCACAGCGTGAAGCAGTGATGACCCTGGAGGGTCCGGTGTTGATTCTGGCAGGGGCGGGAACCGGGAAAACAAGAACGGTCACCTGTCGGATGGCGGCGTTGCTGGAGAACGGGGTCAACGCGGAAAACGTTCTCGCCGTCACCTTTACCAACAAGTCGGCCGCTGAAATGGCCGAGCGGGTGACGGGCATGGTCGGAAAGAAAAACGGAAACGCCCTGACCGTGTGCACTTTCCATTCGCTCTGTCTCAGGATCCTGAAACGGGATATCGAATCTTTGGGTTATAAAAAGAGGTTCGCGGTCATGGCAGGCGGAGATCAAACGGGAATGATCCGGCAGCTGATTGTGCGAAAAGGTGGCGGCAAGCTGAACCTCAAACCCGGAGAGGTGATGTCGGAAATCTCACGGGTCAAGAATGCCGAAATGCCCCTGACTTCGATCGAAGATGATCTCATTGCGGAGATTGCCGTGGCATATCAGAATGAACTTCGTTCCCAGAATGCGGTTGATTTTGATGACCTTCTTTTACTAGGGGAGAAGGTGTTGCGTGAGCACGATGATGTTCGGGCTTATTGGCAGGATCGCTTCCGCTTTGTCACGGTCGATGAGTTCCAGGATACCAATGGCTTGCAGATGCGGCTGCTGCAACAGTTGGTCGCCAGGCCCTACCATGTCTGCGTGGTCGGAGATGACGATCAGTCAATCTACGGATGGCGGGGAGCCGAGGTGGCCAACATTCTGCAGTTCGAACGATTTTTCCCCAATCCCAAGGTGATTCGACTCGAGGAAAACTATCGAAGCACCCAGGCCGTGCTCGAGGTCGCCAATAGTCTGATTCGCCACAATGTCGGCCGCCGTGAAAAGCAGCTTCGCCACACCATCCCGGGGGGTGACCTGGTTCGGCTTGTTTCGATGCCGGGGGATGAGGAGGAGGCCTCATGGATTGTCTCCGAGATGATCGCGCAGCGGGAGGAAGGCCGGGTGCTGGAAGATTTCGCGGTCTTGTTTCGGACCAACGGGCAAATCCGGAAGATGGAGGAGGCATTGCGCGAGGAGAAGATTCCGTATCGTATGGTGGGAGCCCAGAGCTTTTATGATCGCAAGGAAGTGAGGGATGTTCTGGCTTACGCGCAGATCTTGAACGAACCGGAGCTAGATGTGGCTCTGCTTCGGGTCTTGAATACCCCGCCCCGCGGAATTGGAAATTCCTCGGCGATGGCCGCACTGGAATGGAGCCGGGAAAAGGACCAGAGCATCTGGAAGACTCTCTGTGACGAGGGGTTCCTCGAATTGCTTTCGCAGAAGGTCAGAAACGCAGTGGGCAAGTTCACCCTGCAGATCGAG
>JASFWU010000011.1:0-19628 GCA_050049035.1 Akkermansiaceae bacterium
CCGGCTGAAGACAATTCCGAGAGGTGCGGCGAGCAGCACAAGTGCGAGACAGATGGCCGGTTGGGCCCAGCGATAGTGCCACTGGGTGAGAAACTGCCGCTTGTTGCTCCATTCGCTGTCTTCGTTTTGCTGCAACCAGGTATTGAGTCCGGGAATCCCGAGCTGCTCGGCTTTGAGGCCAGGTCGAATGAGTTTCCAGGGCGTCTCGGGCCAGCCTTTGACAATCAAAGGATCAGGGACATCGAGATCCGGTTTGGTCATCAGCGGGGACTCCTTCACATCGAGCCGATGCGTCAGGTCCCAGCGAGTGACGCCCCGAAAGTGCCAATGGTTGGTTTCGCGATCCCATTCCGCTTCCGAGGCTTGAATCCGCCAGGCCGGCTGCCCTTCCTCGTTAAAAGATCGGACAATGACGTTTCGCAAAGGTTCTCCCTGATGGTAATCATATGGAAAGCCTCCGATAAACCAGAGTCGCTTGGGCTCCTGGTTGAAGTAAACGACATCGCGGGCTTTGAAGAGCGAACCCATCTTCGCCTCGTCGAGCAGGGCATCGTGGTAGGCTGAGGCGGCAGGAGCCCAGCGGTAATTGAAGCCGAGACAAAACAGGGCAAAGATGAAACCCATCACGATGAGCGGCTTGATCAGGCGGGCCACTCCCCGACCGGTTTGAATGATGGCGACGATTTCCTGCCCGCGGGAGAGTTTTCCCAAAGAATAGAGCATGGCCAGGAGCAATCCGAAGGGCGCAAACTCCACAAAGAACTTGGGCAGGGCCGCTCCGTAGTAAAGCAGCATGAAGTTCAGGGTGTTCTCGCTTTTCCGAAAGGTTCCGAAGTTTTGCGTCAGATCACCAATCAGCCAGATCGAGAAGAGAGCTGAAAAACATAATAAAAACGACCCAAGGAAAAAGCGGATGAGATACCGGTCGATTGCTCCGACCAGCCCATAATAAAATGCTCCAAGTGCTGGAATGAGACAAAGGAGAACCCACACGGTCGGCCGCAACAGGTGGGCGCTTGAATCGGCATCGGGAAACCCGGTGAGGTGGTCATTGACCAGGCTGATCTCCCGCACGGCCAGGAATGCACCCAGGCCACCACCAACAAGGGCAAGAATGATGGCGGGAAGAAAGCGGGGCATGGGATCGTCCGTTCGGAATTGGCTGGGACTCTAAAGGGACCTTTGGCGACTAGCAATCTTGGCATTCCGAAATATCCGGTTTCTGGTAAGGCCCGGCATTCGCTTCCTGCTTGGAGTGAGCGGGCGAAAATCCTAGCGTTTCGGGGTGAAGTTGAAACCCCACTGGCAGATCCTCCTTTCCCTTATCCTGGCAACCCTGACCGGCCTGATCTTTCGCGAGCTGGGCAGTGGAAGTGACAGGGGACTTGTGTTTGTCGAAGGTGTGGTGGCCTTCTCAAAGGATGTGGGTGAGTTGTTTCTCAATCTTTTGAAGATGATCATCGTGCCATTGGTGGTGTCTTCCGTGATCGCCGGGATCGCCGGACTTCATGGAATGGATGGTTTCGGTCGCTTGTTGGGAAAGACGGCGGGATTTTATGCCCTCACCAGTCTGCTTGCGATTTGCCTGGGCCTCGTTCTCGTGAATGTCATTTCGCCGGGCTTGGTCGATGGACAACCGAACGAGTTGATTCGCGAAGCCTTTGATGATCACGAGCCCACCGAGACCGAAAGAGAGAAGATCACAAAGGCCGCCAACGAGGGCGAAGAGCAGGGTGGATTTCTGAGGCAGCTGACCGGCTTTTTTGTTCGGATGGTGCCGGTCAATGTGGTGGGGGCCGCGGTCAATGGCCAAATGCTCGGGCTGATCTTTTTCAGCGTGCTCTTTGCCCTGGCCATGACCCGGTTGCCGGTGGTGCAAATCTCATCGCTGCGGGATCTTTTTACGGCCTTGAATGATGTCATGATCCTGATGACCCAGTGGATCATGATGATCGCACCCATCGGGGTCTACGCTCTCCTTCTCCCCATCGTTTATAAAACCGGCGGGGATCTTTATGCCGTCCTTTTGAAGTATTTTGTCACGGTGCTTCTGGCTCTCGGATTGCATTTGTTTGTGGTCATGCCGCTGGTCATCCGTCTCCTTGCCAGGGTGAATCCCCTTGATCATTTTCGTGCGATGCGAACCGCTTTAATGACCGCATTTTCGACCGCTTCCTCGTCGGCCACTCTCCCGGTGACGATGCGCTGTGTGCAGGACAATGCCGGGGTCTCAAAGTCCACCGCCAGCTTTACCCTCCCGCTCGGAGCGACGGTGAATATGGATGGCACGGCCTTGTATGAATGCGTCGCGGTGATTTTTGTGGCGCAGGTGATGGGCATTGAGATGACCTTTGCCGCCCAGTTTATGGTGGTGATCAGTGCCTTGCTGACCAGCGTGGGGGTGGCGGGAATTCCCTCGGCCTCCTTGGTTGCGATCATGATTATTTTAACCAGTTCGGGGATTCCCGGAGCGGGAGCAGCGGTGGGCGTTCTGCTGGCGGTGGACCGGCTTTTAGATATGACCCGCACCGCGGTCAATGTTTTTGGCGATAGCTGCGCGGCGCTAGTCGTGGCCAAAAGCGAAGGGGAGAAAGTTCTCGAAGGGTGATTTTTTGGTAGGGGTTTCGAATTGAAAATCGTTAGCGTTCGCGCACATGACCAGCGAGGAAATCAAAGAGGAGATTTATGAAATGGGCCGCAAGGCCCGGTCCGCTGCTTTGGCTCTGGCCTTGTTGTCGGAGGAGAAAAAGAATGAGATTCTCAAGGCCATGGCTTGCGGGATCCGTGATGCTGCCGGGAAAATCCTCGAAGCGAATGCCCTCGATTTGGCCGCTGGCGAGGAGAGGGGGCTGACCCCGGCCATGCTTGACCGTTTGCGCCTCGACGAGGCCCGCCTTGAAGCGGTGGCCGCTGGTGTCGAAAAGGTGGCGACTCTTCCTGATCCGGTCGGTGAAATTCTTGGAGAATGGCAACGCCCCAATGGCATTCGCATCCAGCAACTTCGCGTTCCCATTGGGGTCATTGGCATCATTTACGAAAGTCGTCCCAACGTGACCAGCGATGCCGCAGTGCTCTGCCTCAAGTCCGGAAATGCCACTATCCTCCGGGGTGGTTCCGAGGCCATTCATTCCAATCGAGCTCTGGCTTCGGCCCTGCAGACGGGAGGAGAGAAAGCGGGCCTGCCTGAGGGAGCCATTCAACTCATTCCCTTCACCGATCGCGAGAGCGTCGCGGTCATGGCCGGCATGGATCAGTATCTTGATTTGATCATTCCTCGAGGTGGAAAAGGTCTGATCGAAACAGTCGTCTCGCTGGCCCGAATGCCGGTCATCAAACATTACGATGGTATTTGTCATGCCTACGTTCACCCGGCCGCTGACTTGAAAATGGCGGTGGAGATCGTCGTCGACTCAAAAACCCAGAAGCCCAGCGTGTGCAATGCCCTGGAGACGCTGTTGGTTGATGAAGCTGTGGCGGACGAGTTCCTTCCGCTGGCGGCTCAGGCTCTTCGTGAGAAAAATGTGGAACTCCGAGGTGACGAAAAAAGCTGCGCCATCATCGATGCCAATCCTGCGACCGAGGAAGACTGGAAGACCGAGTATCTCGATTACATTCTCTCCATCAAAACCGTGCCGTCCTTGCAGGCTGCGGTTGATCACATCAACACCTACGGCTCCCAGCATACCGAAGTCATTGTGACCGGAGACGGGGAGGCCGCTCATGCCTTCCTGAGCGGAGTTGATTCAGCCTGTGTCTTCCACAATGTTTCCACGCGCTTCAGTGATGGCGAGGAGTTTGGCTTCGGAGCCGAGATAGGCATTTCGACCGACAAGCTCCACGCCCGTGGTCCAATGGGATTGCGTGAACTGACCTCCTACCAATACCGGGTCAGAGGCGAGGGGCAGTTGAAAGTCCCAAAGAACTCCGGCTGAAGCGGGGGGGATCATTGATCGTATTCTGAATAAAGATCCCGGTTCGACGCCGAAAACTCAGCCTTCAAAGTCACCTCCAGGTTTGAAAGATCGACCAGTTTTGGTTCACCAAAAGTCCATGCCCGTGTTTTGCCATCGTGGGGAAATCCGATGAGAAGATGGAGCGCGTCCTCCGTGACCTTGGTGCGCTCAGGTGAGGGCTCATAATAAAAGGTTCGAAAGCTGGAGTTGATGGAGCTGGCTTCAAAAAGCTTCGGATCCAGATAGGCCACCGTTTTGGTCGGGAGGTGTTCGAGGCGCAGGTCGGGATAACCCGAGCGTTGCGTCTTTCCATCGTTGGTTTTGGGAAAAACACAAATGAAGTCCGGATGCGAATTGATCTCCTCGAGGAGGGCGTTTTCAAAGAGGGCAGAGACTTCATTGATGCGCCTTTTTTCCCGGGCAGGCGAGTCTGCGGCACTCATGAGCTGCGAGACCTTTCCTGCACAACTTTGAATGTGAGAAAGAAGAGCCCGATGATTTTCACCTGATACAAGGATGCGGTGGCCTGTGGTTTCCTCAATGACGGTCGCGAGTTTGAAAGTCTCACCGGTCACTTCTCCCAGAGTTTCCAGTGTCGAAGGGGTGAAAGGCGGTTGCGTCTTGGGGGAATTCAGAAGATAGCCCAGGGTCAGGCCCAAGACCAAAGTCACAAAAGGAGTGATCAGTTTCACAAGGGCGTGATACAAAAAAAGCCCGCATCAGGCGATGCGGGCTTTTCGAAAATGAAGTGATCAAGGCTAGATCATTGACTCGATGAGACCCTCCAGCTTGACGATGTCAGCCGAAAAGGCGCGGATGCCTTGGGCTGTTTTTTCAGTGGCCATGGCATCTTCGTTGAACTCGAAGCGGAAAGCTTTCTCGTCGAGTGAAATCTTCTCGAGATCGCAATCTGGAGTGTCAGCGTCGAGCTTCTTCTCAAGCGGGCCGTCGGCATTTTGCAATTCCTCGAGAAGCCCCGGCGAGATGGTGAGGAGGTCACATCCGGCGAGGGAAGTGATCTGACCGGTGTTTCGGAAAGAAGCACCCATGACCTCGGTCTTGTAGCCGTGCTTTTTGTAGTAGTTGTAGATCTTGGAAACCGATTGCACGCCGGGATCGTCGTCACCGGTGTATTCCTCGCCGGTCTCTTTTTTGAACCAGTCGTAGATTCGTCCGACAAAAGGAGAGATCAGTTGCACGCCTGCTTCGGCACAAGCCACGGCCTGGGCAAAAGCAAAGAGGAGAGTGAGGTTGCAGTGGATGCCTTCCTTTTCGAGTTCCTCGGCGGCTTTGATGCCTTCCCAGGTGGAAGCGATCTTGATCAGGATACGATCTTTGGAGATGCCTTCGGCTTCGTAGGCTGCGATAAGTTGTTTGGCCTTGGCGATGGTCCCTTCCTTGTCGAAGGAAAGACGGGCATCGACTTCGGTGGAAACCCGTCCGGGCACGATTTTCAGGATTTCGAGCCCGAAGAGGATCAGGACACGATCCATGATCGCTTCGACGAGGGCCGCGCCTTCGAGTCCGGAGTCCTTGTTTTCAGCAACCGCTTTTTCGACGATCGACTTGTATTCCGCCTTGCTGGCGGCCTGAAGGATCAGGGAAGGGTTGGTGGTGGCGTCCTGCGGCTGGTATTCCTGCATCGAGGCAAAGTCACCGGTATCCGCGACGACGGTGGTAAATTCCTTAAGACTATCAAGTTGCGAAGGCATAACGACGCTGGCAATGCCTCTTGATCAGTCAGGAAGCAAGTCTTTCTTGAGATCCGTGGTGACGGATTCGCGACAAAGTCGGTCGCTCACTTGCCTACGGCGTGGCAGTCGAAGCCAATCTTCTTCAGGGCATCGAGATCGAGAATGTTCCGTCCGTCGAAAAGGAAGGCGGGCTTGAACATTCCGTCGTAAATCTTCTGGAAATCGAGATCTTTGAATTCATCCCATTCCGTGACGACTGCCACAGCGTGGGCATTGGCGCAGGCTTCTTCCGCTGAGGAGGCGACATGAACGAGCGGGTCGTCAGCGGTGACGCCGAGGTTCTCATAGATTTCTTCGGCAGGCACTTTCGGGTCATAAATGTGAATCTCCGACTGCTCTTCCATCAGGTCACGACAGATGTAAATGGCAGAGGATTCCCGGGTGTCATCGGTGTCCTTTTTGAAGGCAAATCCGAGGATTGCGATCTTCTTTCCCGCCACCGTATTGAAGAGGGTTTTGACGATCCGGGAGACAAATCTCTTCCGTTGGTAGTCGTTCATCTTGATGACCTGTTCCCAATATTCGGCAACCTCCTTGAGGCCATAATGCTCGCAGAGATAAACCAGGTTCAGGACGTCCTTTTGGAAACAGGAGCCGCCAAAACCAACCGACGATTTCAGGAATTTCGGGCCAATTCTGGAGTCGGTCCCGATGGCCCCGGCCACTTCGTCGACATTGGCTTCGGTCGCTTCACACAGCGCTGAGATTGCGTTGATCGAGGAGATCCGCTGCGCAAGGAAGGCGTTGGCGGTGAGCTTGGAGAGCTCGGATGACCAAACGTTGGTGGTGAGAATCTTGTCCTCCGGAACCCAGCGGGCATAGACGTCGAAAAGGGCCTGGATGGCTGCGGCTCCCTCGGGTGATTCTTCGCCACCGATGAGCACGCGGTCGGGTTCGAGGAGGTCTTCAATTGCGGTGCCCTCTGCGAGGAACTCGGGATTCGAAAGAACCTGGAATTTGGCCGGAGACTCACTGCTGTCGAGGATGGTTCTAATGGTTTGCGCCGTGCGCACGGGCAGGGTGGACTTTTCAACAACGATCTTGTCGGTCTTGGCCACCTCGGCAATTTTCCGGGCACAAAGCTCGATGTATTTCAGGTCGGAAGCTTTTCCGGCACCGGTCCCGTAGGTCTTGGTGGGAGTGTTGACTGAAATGAAAACGATATCGGCCTCGTTAATCCCGCGATCCACATCGGTGCTGAAGAAGAGATTTTTGTCACGGGTGGCAGCGACAATCTCGTAAAGGCCTTTCTCGTAAATGGGAAGGTTTTCGCTGTTCCATGCCGCGATTCGGTCGGCGTTGATGTCAACGACGGTCACCGCAATGTCAGGGCATTTGTGGGCGATCATGGCCATGGTGGGCCCGCCAACGTATCCGGCTCCGATACAGCAAATCTTCATGTTGTGATGAGTAGTGGTCTGGGGTCGCGCGTACCTTAGCGCGGAATGCCGGGAAGAACGAGAATTTTCCCGGAAAGTCGGGACAGCTTTTTGCAAAATGCTTCAGGTGCGAAAAAGACATCGACCGGCGAGGTGGTGGCGGCATTGATCTTGGCGAGAACCTCGCGGATCATCTCCTTGGGTTGGTCCATCGGAATAGGGTGGGGTTCTTCGCTCATCAGGCCCTCGTGATAGGTGGGCAGACTGATTTCATCCGGTGCCAGATTGACTGTCCGGAGTGGTCGGGTGACTGTGTGGTCTTCAGGATATTTTTCGAGAAACGACAACTTGTTCTGCCGATTCAAACGCCATCGTTCTTCAAACCAAAAGACATCTTCGGGATAACTTCGCCACGCTTCTTCAAGTTCGGTGGCGCAGTCCTGTGCCGAATCTCCCTCGATCGCCTTGAAACTAATTTTCCAACGGGCATGTCCAATCGTCCGGCAAACCAGCAGGTAGAGTTTTCCCTCGCCACGCTTTGCCATGAGACTCGGCAGGGAAGAACAGGTGGTGGGCCGACCAAAAAAGACGCCCGGGAATCCCCGGCTGCCCACCCGTTGGTCGGCGAGGATTCCCAGGAGACCACCACTCCGGACGAAGGCCGCCATGGAGTGGCCGGAGGAACGTTTGGCGAAGAGCTTGAGTCCGCGCTGTTTGCGGCGACGCTCGATGAGGTTGTTGACCAGACGATTGTTCAGCGGGCGATAGTGGGTTCCCGCTTCAAAAGCTCCCTGCGCGAGTTGGGTCGCCTGGGCCAGCATCTCCCAATTTCCCATGTGGGGGGAAACCGCGACAATCCCGGTTTCTCCTGATTTGTTGAGGATCTCATCAAGTCCTTCGACCTCGAGGTGGTTCATGATTTGCTCTTCCGTCAAAAACGGGACCCTGAGAGAGCAGAAGAGGTTGGACCCGGTTCGTTCGAAAACCCGGGCGGCGAGATCCTCGATCTCTTCGAGCGATTTTTCGCCTCCAAATGCAAAGCGCAGGTTCCGGATGACCTGCCTGCGGGGGCCGCGGGCAAAGCGGTAGGCCAAACGGCCGACAAAAGCCCCAAGCTCGTAGGTGGTCTCCAGCGAAAGCAGGCACAGGCTGCTCTCCATCGTCCGGAAAACGAGATATTCGAGCCGGTGGCTCAAGGTGGTCTTTCTGGAACGACTCATCGTCAAATGACTGCCGGGGGGCGTGGCGGAGCATTAGCAGCAACGAAAGTGAATGTTAAGTGTCAAAGTGAGGTGCCCGGCAACGTATCAGTGCGCCATGCGCAACACCCTATTGCTTTTTCTCGCGATGTTGGCCCCGCTCTGGGGGAAAAAACCGAACGTTCTTTTCATCTTTGCCGATGACATGACCTACGAGGCCATTGGCTCTCTCGGGATTGTCGATGTCGACACTCCCAACCTTGACCATCTTTTCGCTTCAGGGACCCAGTTCACCCACGCCTACAATTCGGGAGGCTGGAACGGGGCCATTTGCGTGGCGAGCCGGAACATGATGATGACCGGGCGCTACCTCTGGAATGCCCGGAAGGAGGAAAAAACGATGAGCAAACGTCGCCTCTGGCCGCAGCTCATGAGCGATGCCGGCTACACCACCTACATGACGGGGAAGTGGCATGTGAAAATGAAAGCGCCCGATGTTTTTGATCACGTGGGAGATGTTCGTCCCGGGATGCCGAACCAGGTCAAAGTGGGTTACAACCGTCCGATGAAGGGGAAAAAAGATCCCTGGGATCCCACTGATCCTTCCCACGGCGGGTTTTGGAAGGGTGGAAAACACTGGTCCGAGGTCGAGGCCGATACCGCCATTCGTTTTCTCGGAATGGCCAAGAAGGATGAGAAGCCGTTCTTCATGTATCTGGCATTCAACGCTCCCCACGATCCGAGGCAGTCTCCAAAGGAGTATCTCGACCGCTATCCGCTCGATCGCGTCAAGGTGCCGGGGAACTACCAGGACGCCTATCCTCATCGGAATGTCATGAAGGCCCCGCACAGTCTCAGGGACGAAAAACTGGCCCCGATGCCCCGCACCGAGTTTTCGGTCAAGACGGCCCGCAAGGAATACTTCGCCCTCATCACCCACATGGACGCCCAGATCGGCCGGGTCCTCGACGCATTGAAGAAAAGTGGCATGGAAGACAACACCTACATCATTTTCACTGCCGATCACGGATTGGCTTGCGGTCGTCACGGTCTCCTCGGCAAACAGAACATGTATGACCACAGTGTGCGCGTTCCCTACGTGCTGACCGGACCCGGAGTGAAAGCCGGGAAGAAGATCGCCAGCCCGATCTATATTCAGGACAGTGTTCCTTCGGTTCTTGAAATGGCGGGTGCCAAGGTGCCTGCTCACATCCAGTATCAAAGTTATCGTCCGGTCCTCGCCGGAAATGGGGACGGACGGACACAGATCTACACCGCCTATCTCGACAACGCCCAAAGAGCCCTGACCAAGGACGGCTACAAGTTGATCCTCTACCCGGGTGGTGGCATCGCACGCCTTTACCACCTTGCCGAAGACCCCTTCGAGAAAAAGGATTTGTTGGAATCAGGAAAAGGAAAGGCCAAGGCCAGGGAGCTCTTCGAAGCCCTGAAAGCGGAAGCCAAGGTGCACGGAGATTCTTTGAAATTTGGCGAGTATTCCGCCCTGAAGTAATCAATTCTTCCTACCTTACCAAAGCAGGCCTCTCCGCCTGATTGCAAAACTGATCAGACATCGATCGTAGAAGAAACCATGAAACGTCTCACCCTGTTAGTCCCGGTGCTCCTCGCCATCTTCGGCCCGCTTTTCCTCTCGGCCGAAAAAGGAAAAGGCGAGAAGGAGAAGAAAAAGATCGTCCTCATTGCCGGAAGCCGGAGCCACGCCTCGGGCGAACATGAGTTTCGGGCCGGCTGCATGTTGCTGGCCAAAATCCTGAATGAACAAAGCGGGCTTCCGGTCGAAGCGGTTGTTTTGGGACGCGACTGGCCCAAGCAGAAAGAGGTGCTGGAGGATGCCGACGCGGTCTTTATTTTTGCAGATGGCACCAGTGGCATTGCTGGTCAGTGGGAATACCTCGATGGTCTCGCCAAGAAAGGCGTGGGCTTCACCTTCATGCACTACGCGGTTCACCCTTCCCCCCAACAGGGACGGCAATACTACCAGCCCTGGATCGGGGGAGCGATGGAGTCGGGCTGGTCGGTCAACCCTCACTGGGTAGCTGATCTCAAGATCAACAAGGATCACGAAATCTCCAATGGAGTCCCCGACACCGTCACCTGCCTTGACGAATTCTACTACAACATGCGCTTCGTCGATGATCGCAAGAAGGTGCTCGATTTGATGACGGCAGTTCCGACCCGGAAGAACATGTATAAATACATCAACCTCTGGAACAAGCACGGCGTCGAAGGCCTCGATAAACAACAGACCTTGATGTGGGGATACGAACGACCCAACGGAGGCAGGGGAGTGGGATTTACCGGCGGTCACTATCACCACGGATGGGCCATCGATGGATTCCGGACCGCCGTTTTGAATGCCATCGTCTGGACCACCGGACTCTCCGTTCCCGAAGGTGGGGTGAAGTCGAAGCCACTCACCGAGGACGACCTCAATGCCAATCTCGATCAATACAAGAATGGACCCAAGCGACTCAAGCTGCCCAACCCGGAGGACTGGAAGAAACTTCCCAGTGCCAAAGTGAACGAGAAACGCGAAGCCGGTTTCAAGTAAACGCTCTCGCTGAATCCTCACGAAAAAGCCGCTCACCGGGAAGGTGAGCGGCTTTTGTGATCGTAGGGGTGAAGGGTGTTACTTTCCTCCTCCCGCACTGGGAAGGAAACGGTAGTAGGACTCCAGCATGAGAGTGGCCAGACAGGTCCGGTAGTGTTTGGCCATTGCGCTATTTCCGACGAACGACGCGCCCACTGCATTGACCTTTTGGCCACCGCCGAGATCCTTGAAGGATCCGTCCTGGCTCTGGTTGTTGAGGACCTCGTCTCGGAACATGCTGTTGTATTTTTCCCAGGTCTTGCCGCCGTGATTGATCATGGCCTGCACCGCATAGTAGTGCCCGTAGAGATCGGCGTCCGGAGTGTTCCAGGCAAAGTTCATCTTGCGGTCCATGAACTTGACGGCCTTGCGTGCTTCGCGATTGGCAGCGTCGTCCCAGATTTGGAAGCAAAGTGCTCCAACCGCTGCCAGCGTGGTTCCGTCGCCATGAAGTCCATTGGGGCTGGAGTATCCCAGGGCTCCGTCAGCACTCTGCATCCGCTTGAGATAATCGATGCCTTTCTTGTAGCACTTTCTCAGGTTGGCGAAATCGAGGCCGGTGTATTGGCAGGCCTTCAGCGCCTGCATGTGCCAGCCCACGATGGAGACATCACCACCGCGGGTGCTGTCCTCGCTGTATCCGTAGTCCCAACCGCCACTTTGATGCTGGCTGTTGATCAGAAATTGTCCGGCGTCCATAACGGCCTCCTCCAGATTGGGGATGTTCTCCTGGAATGTTTTGACGCAAAGGGTGTAGGCCTCGGCCAAAGCATAGGTGGCAATGGCGTGCTCGTAGGGCCAGTGCTTTTCGTTGAGGTCGTCGGCAAGCTTGCCGTTGTTCTTCATCGATTTGTTGACGAGGAAAGTGATCGCACGAAGAACCGTTTCCCCAAACTCTGCCGAGCCTGCGGTCTCGCAATGGCCAAGGTAAGCCAGCAGGGCGAGTCCGGTCATGGAAGTGGGTCGATTGGTCCACGAGCCATCGGGCGATTGGGTCGATTTCAGCCAACGCAAGGAGCTCACCACGGCATCTTCACAAGCAGGTGTTCCTCCGCTTTCAGTCAGACGCGAAATGCGGTCCTCCTTCGAGCAACGCTTACGGAACTTGGTTGGGATTCTTCCTGCCGGGCCACCGGGACCAGTCCCGGTTCCTTGTCCCCAACCTTCGCCAAAGTCATTGCCATCACCGATGTTGCTGCTGGGGTCCGGGGTCGGGAAGTCCGGAACGGGGACCGCAACCGGCGACTCGGAGTTCACCACAATCACCTTGCTCATCGAGAGGGAGGGAGGCGAAGGCTTGCTCTGAATACTTGTCTGGACCTTCTTGAGTTTTGGATCGGAATCCGTTTCGTCAGTCCCCGAGTAAACGGTGTATGGCGGGACGAACTTCGTAATGCTTGCGATCGCGACGATCATCAGGATCAGGCCAATCAAAACCATCAGGAGGATGGCAATCAAGAGACTGGTGAGCGTCGAGGTGCGCTTCTGGGCGCTTAATCGTTGCTGTGCTTCGGGCGAGAGTTGGGCATGGAGGCTCATGGGATTCGTTGGTGGTTTGGTGTTGCGAAGACGAATCAATCCGTCTCCTCAAACCATCAACGGGGAACCCGCATGAATCATTAGAAAGAAATTGCCGGAGTCACTTTCTACCAAGCTAACGATAGTAAGTTTGTAGAATGAGAGTGGCCAGACAGGTGCGGTAGTGTATTGCAGCATCTGTATCTCCCGCGAAAACCGGGCGAGAAGCCTCAATATCTTTCCCTCCACCCACATTCTCGAATGATCCATCGAGAGACTGATGCTTCAGAATCTGTGGGAAGACTTGCTTTCGATAACGGCTCCAAGCTTCGCCTCCCTGATACCGAAAGGCAAGGGCCGCATAGAGTTGCCCATAGAGATCAGCATCCGGAGTGTCCCAGTCGAACTTAGATTCCTTCTGGAAATAGCGGATCGCCTTTCTCGCGCCCTTGTGGGACGGGCCTTTGAAAAGCTGAAATCCCAGAGCCCCTATGGCAGCCCGAGTGGTGGTCACACTTCCCGGGCTACTGTAGCCAAGGCCACCGTTGGGTGCCTGCATGCGCTCCAAATAGTCCACTCCCTTTTTCCAGGATTTGGTCAGGTTGGCATACTTCAGTCCCGTCATTTGGCAGCTTTTGAGAGCAAGCATATGCCAGCCGGTGATTGAAGTGTCTCCACCCCGGGCATTGTCAGTGTCGTAACTATATTCCCATCCGCCTCCAACATGTTGTTTATTGATCATAAGCTGGCCGCAGACTTCGGCGGCCTTCTTGAGGTTGGTGATTTTTTCCCCGTAGGCTCCTTCGCAAAGCACGTAGGCCTCGGCTAACGCCCAAACTGCAATTGCATGTTCGTAGACATGGTCCTTATCTTTCGGGTCACTTGTGATGAGACCTCTTTGCTTCACCGCATTATCGACAAGAAAGGTGATGGCATTGAGTACTGAGATCCCAAACTCCTCCGACTGCGCGGTTTCTCCGTGTCCCAAAAAACACAGCAGACCAAAGGCAGTGGTCCAGACCCGGCTCTCCGAGGTCCAGCTGCCGTCCTTGTTCTGGGTATTCTTCAGGTGACGAAGAGCCGCAAGGATGGCTTCTTCGGTTTTTTCATCTCCGCCGAGCTTTTCAATGGCTGCTCTTCGGCTTTCGGGCGTGCAACGCGCCTTGTAGGCAACGGGAACCCGGGCAAGTTGCTCCGCCGAGGGCTTGAATGGCTCGGCAACCAAGGTGGCTGGCAGAACCAGCAGGAACGGGAGGAAAACCTTCTTCATCTTCCAGTTTGATAACACAATTTGATAAACTTTGAAGATTGGAATTGGGGGCTCGCCAGATTGCGGTGGGTCCGACTAGAGTCCCCGCGATGTCAAAAAAGATTCTGGTGACCGGAGGGGCGGGGTTTTTGGGAAGTCACCTTTGTGACCGTTTGTTGGAGGCCGGCAACGAGGTGATTTGTGCTGATAATTTTTTTACCGGAAGGAAGGGCAACATTGCTCATTTGTCGGATCATTCTGGGTTCGAACTGATTCGCCACGACATCGTCGACCCTTTGAAGGTGGAGGTGGATCAAATTTACAACCTGGCTTGTCCTGCCTCACCGCCTCACTACCAATACAACCCGATCAAGACGATGAAGACCTCGGTGATCGGGATGCTGAACATGCTGGGCCTGGCCCGCAGGACAAAGTCTCGCATTCTCCAGGCCTCGACCTCCGAGGTATACGGTGATCCTCTGGAGCACCCACAGACCGAAGCTTACTGGGGACACGTCAATCCCATCGGAATTCGTTCTTGTTATGATGAAGGGAAGCGATGCGCCGAGACGATGTGCATGGACTATCACCGAGAGAACGGGGTGGATGTGAGGATCATCCGGATCTTCAACACCTACGGTCCGCGGATGAATCCGGACGACGGGCGGGTGGTCTCCAACTTCATCGTGCAAGCGCTCCGCGGCCAGCCCATCACGATTTACGGGGACGGTTCGCAGACCCGATCTTTTTGTTATTGTGACGACCTCCTCGATGGGATGGTTCGGCTCATGGAGGGGAATCACACCGGCCCGATCAACATCGGTAATCCGGGAGAGTTCACCATGCTGGAATTGGCCAAGGAGGTCATTGATCTGACCGGGTCTTCGTCCGAACTCGTTTATCATGATCTCCCCAAGGACGACCCTCAGCAGCGCCAGCCTGACATCACGAAGGCGAAGGAATTGCTGGGATGGGAGCCCGGGACGGAGTTGCGTGAGGGTCTGAAGAAGACGATTGCCTATTTCGAGAAGGAGCTCGCCGGGTCCTGATAAAAGCCCGAGGTTTTTCGTGGCCACTCATATGGAGGTGAACTAGGGTCACCGATTGCTTATGAAGTTAAAGTTTTGCGGAGCGGCCGGAACGACCACCGGGTCACAACATTTACTGGAAGTCAACGGGCAGCGGATCCTCCTCGATTGTGGACTCTATCAGGGGAGGCGAAAGGACGCGTATGAGGTCAACTGCTGCTTTCCTTTTTTCGACCCCAAGTCGATCGACCACGTTGTTCTTTCCCACGCCCACATCGATCACAGCGGTAATCTGCCAAACCTCTCGAGTAAGGGCTTCGAGGGAAACATCTACGCCACTTTTGCCACGCGCGACCTTTGCCAGGTGATGCTGGCGGATTCGGCCCGGATTCAGAAGTCAGACGCCGAGTGGGTCAACAAACATCGTAAGAAGGACGGCCTTCCACTCATCGAACCTCTCTACACGCCCATCGATGCCGAGCTCTGCCTGCGGCAGTTCGTCAATGTGGGATACAACCGCAAGATCATGATCGCGAAAGGCGTTGAGCTGACCTTCATCGATGCGGGGCATATTCTGGGAAGCGCCCAAGTGATTCTGGATATCGAGGACGAGGATGACGGCCAAAAGAAACGCCTGCTGTTCTCCGGAGATGTGGGGCGGGGAGACAATGATCTCCTTCGTGATCCGGCTCCTTGCGAGGATGTTGATTTCGTGCTCATGGAGAGCACCTACGGTGGACGGGAGCACGAGTTGGGAGCAGGAGCGGACGACAAGGTGGCCGAGATTCTTCGCCGCGCCCTCAAGAAGGGAGGGAAGGTGATCATCCCGGCCTTTGCAGTCGAACGGACGCAACATCTTCTCTACGTGTTGCATGAACTTTTCCGCAATGGAGAGATTCCCGACACGCCGGTCTATGTCGATAGCCCTTTGGCGGTGAATGCCACCGAGATTTTCCGACTGCACCCCGAGTGTTTCAACGACGAGGTCTATCAGGTCCTCTTCGATCGAAGCAACCCGTTTGGATTCGAAGGCCTGACCTTGATCCGGTCGGTCACCAAGTCCAAGGAACTCAACGACGACAAGCGCCAGTCCATCGTGATTTCATCCTCCGGAATGTGTGAGGCAGGGAGGATCCTTCACCACCTCCGCAACAACATCGAAAACCCGCGCAACACCATTCTCTTTGTTGGCTACTGTGCGGAAAACACTCTGGGTTGGAAGATCCGCGAAGGACACGAAGAGGTCCGCATTTTTGGAGACGAGTACAAGGTCAAAGCCAACATTGAGATCATGGATTCCTTCTCCGGTCATGCCGATCACTCGGAGTTGATTGACTACTTCCATGCCATCAAGGGGACCAAGAGGAAGGTTTGGCTGGTTCACGGAGAGACTACGCGATCCGAGGCCATGTGTGATGCCTTGACCGAGATCCATGATGGCGAAGTGAGTGTCGCCGAGTTGGGAAAGATGGTGGAGTTTTAAAAAGAGGCTTCTGGACTTTAATAATCCTCCACCGGGCTTTGACTCGGTGCCTCAGGATCAAAGCGATCTTCTCCTGTGATTTCGCGGGTGAGCTCGGTGAGGCTCCCGTTGATCTCCTCCCATCTTGCGGTGGTAAAATTAGGAGGGCGCTTCAGCTTGTTGCGCTGCTTTTCAATCCGCTTAAGTGAATCGTAGTCGTTGTTGACGGTCGTTTTCTCAAGAGCTGATGGAAGGGTGGCGATGTCGTGACAGACCAGGGCAATGTCCGCGCCGGCTTCGAGAGCGAGTTTGAGGTCGTTGCCCCGACCGTAGCAATTGACGATCGCCCCCATGTCGAGATCGTCGGTAAGGATCAGGCCGTCATAGCCCAACTGATCCCTCAGCAGTCCGGTGAGGATGCGTCGACTCAGGGAAGCCGGGTAGTCGGGGTCGAGCTGAGGAAACTGGAGATGACAGGCCATGATGCAATCGAGCTCGGGCATCAGGGCGGTGTAGGGGAGGAGGTCTTCCTTCAGCAGATCCTCGCGCGACACATCAGCAACCGGAAGATCGTGATGAGGATCGGAAAGGGCAAGGCCGCCGGTGGGGAAGTGCTTTCCCGACGAGAGGACGAACTGCTTTCGCATCCAACGATTGAAGATCCCCGCTTTGGTGATGACGGATTGCGAGTCGTTCCCCCAACATCTTCCCCGCAGACCGTTGTTTTGTTCGGGAAAGTGATCGAGATCGAGAACGGGAGCAAAGTTGAGGTTGATTCCAAGAAGCTCGAGGAACTGTCCGGTCAGGGCCCCGAACTGGGCGATTTGATGAGGCGTGGCACTTTTGGCAAAGGTCGCGGCATCAGGGGGCGCGGCGGTGAACTCGCGGGTGCGCCAGACGCGTCCACCTTCCTGGTCGATGCCAATGAAGG
The DNA here is from genome assembly GCA_050049035.1 of Akkermansiaceae bacterium. Taxonomy (GTDB): domain Bacteria; phylum Verrucomicrobiota; class Verrucomicrobiia; order Verrucomicrobiales; family Akkermansiaceae; genus SW10. Next base: position 17,085 of record JASFWU010000011.1, read on the forward strand.
GCCGGTCCAACGACAATTCCGCCAGGGAGTCGGTGAGCTCACGAATCTGCTCGGGCGATTCGAGGTTGCGTGAAAAGAGAATGTAACCCGCGGGTTCCAGTTCTTGAAAAAGCGCCGCTTCATCAGCGGTCAATTTTGTGCCGGCGAGCCCGACAATGAGGCGGGCGGCGTTCACGAGTTCTCAAGCGAGGCTTTCACGAAGCCGGAAAAAATCGGATGCGGTTGGTTGGGCTTGGATTTGAATTCCGGGTGGAACTGGGCCGCCACAAAGAAGGGATGGTCGGGGAGTTCGATGATTTCGACCAAGCCTTCCTTTTTGGAAACGGAAGCGATGCGGAGACCACAGGCTTCCAGTTTCTCGCGGTAGGCGGGATTGAATTCCCAACGATGACGGTGTCGTTCATGGATCACTTCGGACTGGCCATAGAGATCGTATGAAATCGAGCCAGGATAGACGATGGACTCGCAGGATCCCAGTCGCATGGACGCCCCCATGTCGGTGACTCCTTGTTGCTCTTCCTGCAGGCTGATGACCGGGTCGGGAGTGTCCTTCTCAAACTCGGTCGAGTTCGCAAGCTTCATGCCGCAAACGTTGCGGGCAAACTCGATGGTGGCGATTTGCATCCCGAGACAGATCCCGAAATAGGGGATCTTGTTCTCGCGCGCAAACTGGGCCGCCAGGATTTTTCCTTCGGTGCCGCGTTCGCCGAATCCTCCGGGCACGAGGATGCCATTGACGTTTCCAATGATGGCTGCCGCTCCTTCCTTCTCGATGTCCTCGGCATCGATCTTTACGACATTGACCGCAGTATCGTGTTCCGCACCCGCGATCGTGAGGGACTCGTAAACCGATTTGTAGGCATCGTTGAGCTCGATGTATTTTCCGACCACTGCAATCGTGGTGATCTTGCTGGGGTTGACGAGGCGGTCGACGAAGCCCTGCCACTTGGAAAGGTCGGGCGTGTTTGATTCCAGACCAAGGGTGTCGGAAACAAGACGGTCGATCTTGTCTTTGCGAAGATCGAGCGGGCATTCGTAAATGGTGTTATCGACATCGCGAAATGCGACCACGTTTCTCTTCCGGACATTGCAGAACATGGCAATCTTCCGACGGTTGTCATCGTCAAGGTCGTGTTCGGTCCGGCAGATGATGATGTCGGGTTGGATTCCAATCTCGCGAAGTTTGGCCACCGACTGCTGGGTGGGCTTCGTTTTGATCTCACCGGCCGCCTTCACCATGGGAAGAAGAGTGACGTGAATGAAACAGACATTCTCCGGACCAACATCGAGGGCGAACTGTCGAAGGGCTTCGAGGAAAAGGTGGCCTTCGATGTCACCGACGGTGCCGCCAATCTCGGTAATGATGACGTCGGTTTCAGGGTGGCGTTCCGTGGCTTGATTGAGCCGGTCTTTGATCTCGTCGGTAACGTGCGGGATGAACTGGACGGTGGCACCAAGGTATTTCCCGGCTCGTTCGTTTTGGATGACACTCTCGAAAATCTGCCCCGAGCTGAGACTGTTGAGTTGGGAAAGGTTGGCGTGGGTGAATCGTTCGTAGTGACCAAGGTCGAGGTCGGTTTCGGCGCCATCATCGAGCACGTAAACCTCGCCATGCTGGTAAGGAGACATCGTGCCGGGATCGACGTTGAGGTAGGGATCAAACTTCTGCAGCTGGACCTTCAAACCGCGATGCTCAAGCAAGGTGCCGATGGATGCTGCGGCGAGTCCTTTTCCAAGCGAGGAGACAACTCCTCCGGTGACAAAGATGTATTTCATGGTGAGGCGGCAAGGAGTGATTCGATGAGTGGGATTTGATCAGGAGAGTCGAGTCCGATCGCTTCGTGATTGGTGAGATGAACACGGATCTTTGCGCCATCTTCAAGGGCACGCAGTTGCTCCAGGCCCTCGGCTTGCTCAAGCGGCGAAGGAGGCAGCGAGACGAAATGGCGAAGGAAGTCGGCGCGGTATCCGTAAAGGCCGAGGTGCCGGTAGGTCGGCAGGCTGTCCGATGGGTTGCGACGATAGGGAAGAGGGGACCTCGAAAAATAAAGCGCGTTGTGGTGCCGGTCGAGGGTGAGCTTGACGATGTTTGGATCGGCAATGAGATCGGGGTCTTCCATCGGGCTCGCCGCGGTGATCATCGGAATCGAATCATCAAGCCGCATGGTATGCGCCAAGGTATCGACGAGCTTTGGATCAAGGAGAGGCTCATCTCCCTGGATGTTGATGATGTGGCTGGCTTGGGCGATCTGTCCGGCCGCTTCGGCGATGCGGTCGGTTCCGGAAGGATGATCGGGTCGTGTTTGGAGAGTAGTGACGCCGATGTCGTGACAGAGCGAGGTAATCCGGTCGTCGTCCGTGGCGACATAGATTTCGTCGAGTTCCTCGCATCTTGAGGCTCGCTCGACCACGTGTTGCAGGAGTGGTTTTCCGAGGAGCGGGTGGAGCGGTTTTCCGGGGAAGCGGGAGGAGGCCCAGCGGGCCGGGATGATGCCAACGATTCGAGTCTGGTCGTTTATAAGGAGCCTCCTTGAGCGGTTTCGG
>JASFWU010000125.1:0-7393 GCA_050049035.1 Akkermansiaceae bacterium
ATCGGCCTTTTGTTTGATCAAGTGGATCTCACCCAGCTTTGCATCCTTCCACGAGACTGCCCAGGGTTGGGCAATGATCTCTTTGAGGATGAGTTTACCCCGTTCCTTGTGATCCGGCTTGTCCTGGCCGTTTGAAACAAGGAGCGAAAGACCCAGAAAAAGGAAAACCCTCAACATGATCAACCAAGTTTGGCGAGGGTTCGTTCGATCAGTTTCTTGGTGCCGAGGATTCCCTTCACGGGATCATCCTGGCCCTCGAATTCAATGCCAAGATATCCCTTGAAGCCTCCTTTTTTCATCAGGCCGAGCATCTTGTGGAAGTCGGTGTGAGCCGCTTCGCCGTCTGGTTTGATCTTGTGGACCTTGGCGCAGACTGCCCGCGCCCACGGAAGCATGTCCTGCACGCCTTGGTATTTGTCGTAATCCCGGAAGTTTCCAAAATCAGGGAGAGTTCCGCAGTTGTCGCGCTTCACTTCCTGCATCACCTCCTTCACCCAGTCACCCTTGCTGGAACAGCCTCCGTGGTTCTCCACGATGGCGTCGATTTTCATCGGCTTGAGGAGATCGCAGAGCTGGTGCAGTCCGTCGATCGCCTGCTTTTTGACTTCGTTCCGGTCACCTTTCGAACGGCAATCAACCCGGATGGAATGGCAGCCGAGATCCTTGGCGACCTTTCCCCATTGAGCCAGGTAGGCAGCCGCTTTTTTTCGTTCGTCCGCTTTGGCGGAATCGAGAGCCAGATTGGATCGGCAGAGAATCAGCTGATTGCTCACACCCAGGTCGTCGCCACGTTTTTTGAGTTCCTCGAAAAAGGACTCGCTGTCCAGTTTGTCTTCAAAGAAGCCGTTGAAATACTCAAGAGCCTTGATCCCTGTTTTTTCCACGGCCATGGCGGGGTAGTCCAGTGGTTTGAGCTTTCCCGACCGGATGGCGCGATTGAAGGAATACTGCTGAAGGGAAATTTTGAGCCAGGGTTCTTTTGCTTCTTCAGCATTGAGAAAGGGAAGGGAAAGGCCGGTGGCGATTCCGGTACCCAGAAACGAGCGGCGACTTCGGGAAGGAAAATCAGGCATGATGGAGTCTAGTTCGGCTTGGTCGGGGCGACGAGGTCAAATGTTCGGCCTGAGGTTTGGAGGAAACAGGGATAGTCTTGCCGGTGACGACCAGCGGGGATAGCGTCCCGCGATGGCCTTTTCGGTGGACAGAGCATTTGAGCTGGTGGCAGCGGCACATGGTCGTGGTCGTCTCGCTCATGCTTTTTTGGTCACCGGTCCCAAAGGAAGCGGAAAAGAGGAGCTCGTCGCCCGCATGGGAAATCTTTTGAATGGCAAGAAGGATGACGAAGCGGACCTTTGGGGGGATCCGGTGGAGTCTGAAGCTCCTTCTTTGGCGGAGCAGGAGGGGGAATACCTTCGCGTGGTTCGTCCGCGGTCAAAGTCACGGCGGATTTCGGTCGATGAGATCCGCGATCTTGAGAAAATGATGAACCAGTCCGCTCCGGGCGGAACGTGGAAGATCGGGGTGATTGTCGATGCCGATCGGATGGGGGAGTCGGCGGAGAATGCCTTTTTGAAAACCCTCGAGGAACCGCCACGCGAAAGCCTTCTCCTTCTCCTCTCGAGTGAGCCCGAAAAGCTCCTCGATACCATTTGGTCCCGGTGTGTGCATTTGTCACTTGGAGCCGATCCCGGTCGTGCGCGGCCGGCGGAGGTGGAACCGGTGCTTGCGATGTTGGAGAAAGTGACCTCGCGAGGGATCGGAGAAATGGAAGCAGGCCTGGCGGTGAAGGCCGGACTGGAGGAACTCCTTCGCGAACGGAAAGCCGTCATCGAAAAGGAATACGAGCAGATCTTTAAAGAGGAACGGGCGAAGTATCAAAAAGTGGTCGATGCCAAATGGCTTGATGATCGCGAAAAGATGTATCTCGCTTCCGCCTCCGCCGATTACCTCGGTGAGCGGGCCCGCATGATTGAGGCCATTCAGGGATGGGTTGGAGATCTTCTGCGAGTGAGAGCCGGCGGGACAGGCCTGGAGTTTCCTGAGTTCCGTGAGGTCATGGAAAAGGCGGTCGCGGAAGAAGAAATGGACATCTTGCTTCGTCGCGTCGCTGAGATCGGTGAGCTTCGCCGCTTGCTCGAGACCAACGTCGTCGAAGCCCTCGCGCTGGAGGTGTCCCTGATGAATACTTTTGGAAAGCTGGCATCATGAAGAAGACCAATGCATTTGTAGATCACGTTCGGGTTCATTGCCGGGCGGGGAACGGGGGACACGGAGTGGTGAGCTTTCGGAGGGAGAAATACGTCCCGCGGGGTGGCCCCGATGGCGGCGATGGGGGAAACGGTGGCTCGGTGAAGCTGGTGGTGGATCGAAACACCGATAACCTGCGCGCCTTCCATTTCGATCCCAAATTGTTCGCCGAGGATGGTGCGATGGGACAAAGCTGGAAGCGACACGGACGCGATGGCAAAAGCAAGGTCGGGCGCGTGCCTCCGGGAACCGTGGTTTATCGCAGTCCGGCAGTCGATGTTCGTGAAGCGGTGGATCTTGAGCGAAGCGATGAAGGGCTCGACCTCATTCCGGTCTGTGATTTGACCGAGGAAGGTCAGGAGTTTGTCCTTTTGGAAGGAGGCAAGGGCGGACGAGGCAATTTCCACTTCCGGTCTTCAACCAATCAGACTCCGCAGGAACGTGAGTTGGGTACGGAAGGAGACCAGGGGGTCTTTTATTTTGAACTTCGCCGCATTGCCGACATTGGATTTGTTGGTTTTCCGAATGCCGGCAAGTCGACTCTCCTCGGCAAAATTTCCGCCAAACAACCCAAGGTGGCGTCTTATCCTTTCACCACTCTTACACCACAGGTCGGGGTGGTCACTTTGGATGGACAGCAACGTTGCACGGTGGCGGACATACCCGGTCTGATCGAAGGGGCACACGAAAACCGCGGGCTCGGTCACGAGTTTCTCCGCCACATCACCCGTTGCCGCGTCCTGCTCTTTGTCGTCGATATTGCAGGGAGTGAAATGCGCGACCCCATCGAGGACATCGAAACGCTTCGCAAGGAGATCAAGTTTTACGACGAAGACCTCGCCAAATTCCCCTGGATGGTGGTGGCCAACAAGATGGACCTCGAGGGAGCGGAGGAGAATCTTGCCATCTTCCGGAATCGATTCCCGAAAGTTCCCATCCAGGCGATTTCGGCGATGAACGAGGAAGGGATCGAAGAGCTCAAGGTGGCCATGGCGGCGATGCTGACGGAGAGCGATGAGTGATTTGCTGTTGGTTTATGGAGCCCTTCGCAAGGGGGCTTCCAATGATTGGCGGATGAAAGATGCGCGCTGGTTGGGGACAGCCGAAGTGGACGGAACTCTGGTGAAAGTCGATTGGTATCCGGGGCTCGTTTTGGAGGGCGGGAGAACTGTGATCGGAGAGGTTTATGAAGTGGGACCGGAACTTCTTCGCGAACTCGATGAGTTTGAAGGGATCGGAGTCGATGAACGGAATGGCGAATACCATCGGGTGCGTGCCGAAGTTCTGCTGGATGGCGCGATGACCGAAGTCTGGATCTACGAATGGTTGAAGGGCATCGAAGATTACGAGGTGGTCGAGAACGGTGACTGGCTGACGGTGAAGATTTGAAGACAGGAAGATATGATGACCGCTGCTCTTTGGATTCTTCTGATTTTTGTTGTGATGTCATTGCTTGGCTGGATTGACGATTGGATCCGGTTAGGCTGGCTCAGGCGCCGGGTATCTCATCGGATCTTATGGTTGAGGGCCTACTCATCATTCCGGTAAAGAGGTCGACTTGAGGAATGTTTGAACTGGGTCTGTGATGCTTTTCTCTTGCCAGCCAATCGGGGGGTTGCACTGCGTCCGGGGGATCGCTTATGGGAGATTTATCGGAGCCAGAATCCCTACGGCTGTGACCAATTGGATTTTGAAACCTTGTGCGGGTATCTCGAAGATGCTGGCCATGATCCTGCGGTTTTAGAGAATCATGACATTTCAGTGAGAGATCTTGTCGAGATGCATGTCGGGCCTCCGGATGTTGCTCGGAACAGGGGGTGATCGCTTCCCAAGAGCTCAAATCGGGCGGGAAGTATGGAGAATGAATCGAATCCGGGTCATTTATTTCAGATTTCCAGATGATGGACCTTTGATGATTTTCCTAAAAGTGAGGGGCGACTTTCCCGAGATCCTAGGTTAGCCTCCGGTAATTACATGGCTCAGAGCAAGAAAGACCAACCTGCGAAGAAGGCGAAGAAAGGCGGCAAAGATGTCGATCTGACCAAAGGGTATGCCAAGACCCGGAAGAGCCTCATTGCCCGTCTTGAGAATTGGGAAGACCAGCGGACCTGGGACGAATTTTACCAAACCTACTGGAAATTGATCTATTCCGTGGGAATCAAGGCCGGATTGCGCCACGACGAGGCATTTGACACTGTCCAGGAAACGATTCTTTCGATTGCCAAGCAGAGTAAAAAGAATCTCTACGACCCGAAACAAGGATCGTTCAAAACCTGGCTGATGAACATGACCCGCTGGCGGATTAATGATCAGTTCCGCAAGCGCAAGAAGGACACCGCGATGCCCGGCGGAGGCTGGGAGGATGACCGCAAAACCGCCGTGATTGATCGTTTCGAGGATCCCAAGGGTGATCTCCTCGAGCGGATGTGGGATGTCGAATGGAAGAAAAACGTGGCCGACATGGCCCTGACCCGGGTGAAGGCGCAGGTTTCGCCCAAACAATACCAGATTTTCGATTACTACGTGGTGAAACAATGGGAGGCCAAAAAGGTGCAGGATCACCTCGGGGTGAGCATGGCCCAGGTCTATCTTGCCAAGCATCGCGTGGGTTCGGTTCTGAAGAAGGAACTGGCGAAGCTCGAGAAGGATGCAAAGGACGATTAGGCCAGACCCCCCGATCCCGGATCACGAAGTCCTCCGAAAAATCGGAGGCGGGGCCTATGGTGAAGTCTGGTTGGCGCGTGGAGTGACCGGCGCGATGCGTGCCGTCAAGGTCGTCTATCGCGAGGATTTCTCCGATCAGAAGACTTTTGAGCGTGAATTCGAGGGTATCCTCCGCTTCGAGCCCATCTCACGAAACCACCAGGGCTTTGTGAACATCCTCCACGTGGGTCGAAGCGACGATCTCAAGGAGTTCTATTACTACGTGATGGAGCTGGGTGACGATGCCCACGAAGCGGGTGAGATCAATCCGGTGGAGTATGAGCCGCGAACCCTGCGCTCCGACATGAAGAAGGCCAACGGAGCTCCGCTGGCGACCGACTTCTGCATCGAAACGGGGCATCGACTTGCCGAGGCACTGCAGGAACTCCACGAACGCGGTCTCACACACCGAGACGTCAAGCCGTCCAACGTGATCTTTGTCGATGGCAAGGCCAAGCTGGCGGATATCGGATTGGTGGCAGCCAAGAATCAGCGGACCTTCGTGGGAACCGAGGGATTTGTCCCTCCCGAGGGGCCGGGTTCGGATCAAGCCGACATCTACAGTTTGGGCAAAGTGCTCTATGAGATGGCCACCGGTATGGACCGGCTGCAGTTTCCGGAGCTTCCGGACGATGGGCCGGGTGATGACAGCCGGAAGGATTGGATCCGCTTGAATCGCCTGATTTGCGATATCTGCGAGCCTCGAGTTTCCAAACGCAAGATCACCACGGGCTTCGAGCTGGCGGAAGCGCTGGGCCGCCTCAAGCAGGGCCGCGCCGCTCCTCGAAAAGTTCCGGCTTACGCTCCGGTGTTGGCTGGAATTCTGGCCCTCCTTGCCTTGATCGGGAGCCAGTTTTGGATCGAGCAAAGCTGGGGCACCCACGTCATCGAAGGAAACCGCAAGCCGTTGCCGCCACGCTTTGTCATGGTCAAGGTTCTGACCACTCCGGTCGGTGCGGAGGTGTATGATGCCGATTACAATCTGCTGGGTTACACCCCGGTGACGCTCACCGGAGTGGAGATCGACTCATTGCTGGAGCTGAACATCAAGTCCCCCGGGTACCGTGATGAGTCTGTGAGTGAAGTCGTCAAGGACAACGGGAAGCAGATGGTTCCGATCAATAAGACGCTGAGCCTGTTTTCTCCGCCTATTGCAGGATTGCTGTGGACCGATGCCCTGGGTAATCGCTATTTCCCAGAAGGAGAGAGGAATCATCGATCATCCGAGCATGTCTCGGAACGCCACTGGAGCGAATTTCTCAAGGCAACGGGCAAGAAAATGAAGCCCGTTGTTTTCAAATATGGCGGGCGGCCGATCGTCGCGGTCCGGGAAGAGTGGGCCGCCGAGTATACTGTTTGGCTCAAGCAGAAGTGTATCGAAGAAGGCTATTTCGAAAGAGACATCGAAGACCAACCGGAATTGAACCTTGAGATGGTTCCGATTTATGATCTGAAGTTTGATGAACGGAAACTTCCGGCAGCTGCTCGAAAGAACGGCAAGGCATGGCGCCCGTTTTTCTGCCTCGTCCGGCCGATTCCGTATGGGTCCCTTCGTATCGACTCCACCCCCAGTGGAGCGGCATTATACCTCAATCGAATCCTGGTGGGGGAGACTCCCTACGTTAATGAAACAACCCCGGTGGGAGATATTGAGATCAGGCTCGAATTGGGTGGAAAGAAGACCAAAACCGACAACATCTACCTCTCCAAAGGCGAGGACATGAGAAAGAGCTATCAGCTTGAAGAGAACGAGAGTTTTGTTCCGGGGGAGTCCTGGACCAATAGTCTCGACATGAAGCTGGTGCCTCTGAATGAAAACCTGAGCGTGGCAATCTGGGAGACCCGCAGCGGTGATTTCAATGCGTTTTTGAAAGCGAGAAAAAGGGAGAGGGGCTTCGAAAAACCAGACGGAATCAAAATCGACGAGGTTGATCCGAATGTCCCGGTGGCCGGGGTCAGCCGAAAGGATTGCGAAGAGTTCTGCGAATGGCTGACGAAGAGGGAAGGTGGGAATCCGAACCCCGAGTTGAATCGGATCTACGGGTTCCGCTACCGGCTTCCCACGGACCGGGAATGGAGCCAAATGGTGGGCCTGGTTGAAGTGAATGAGTCACTGGTGGATCGTGAAATGATGTATGAAGGGCAGTTTCCCTGGGGGACGGAATTTCCCCCTCCTGATCGAACCGGGAACTTTGCCGACACGGCGGCAGCGGAAATCATGGATAATAGCAGGACCATCGCCGGTTATACCGACGGCTTTCAGGAGTTGGCTCCTGTTGGTAGTTTCCGTTCCAACGTCATGGGAATCTATGACCTAGATGGCAACGTTCGTGAATGGGTTTCCGACACCTACCCCGACCTGGGATTTGGAGTGCTCAGAGGAGGGAGTTGGGCGGACTCGACCGAGGACAAGCTTGAATCGAGACTCCGCTACGTGTTGCCC
>JASFWU010000126.1:0-7384 GCA_050049035.1 Akkermansiaceae bacterium
CGATGTCAGTGGGTATTCCGGAGGATGTTCCTCCTCCGGGATACAATAGGAACAGAACCCGCAGGTGAAAGGGGCATAGCATTGAGAGCCTGGCTCAATTTGCGGCTCAGTGGTTCGCTCGGCGATTTCATGGGCTTCTTCCAGCCAAGCGACCACCTCGCCGACCCGGGAAGCGACTTCCTCGGTAAGATCCGCTTCGTGCAGAAGGCCCCGGTAGTTCCCTCCGCCCGGGTAGACGAAGGTGTTGTCGATGTGTCCCAAGGAAACCCTCGACAAGGAAACCCCCGATTCTTTTGCTATGTAGGCCTGCAGAGCCAAATCATCACGGTGATAGTCTTTCACGCTGGTCGATGATTTGACCTCGATCATGTGCCAACGGAGCGTGCCATCTTCTTGCTCAGGCAACATGACGTCGGCGAGGGCGAGAGCTCCGGGAATTCTGAGGGCAGCCTCGAAGATTGGGTGATGATCCTTCTCAAGCCACTCAGCGGTTGTGGCATAGGCGGCCTCCCAGCCCATTTGATCGACGTCGATCAGGAGTCCCTGGCCTTCAGGATCGTAGATAGACCGGGCAATGTCACCAACCTGGTTGCCAATGGAGAAGGCTACCTCGCTTCCGGAATCATCCCTGAGTTCCGGGCGGTGAAGTTCCAGCCAGAGTCGTTTCGGACATTGGCGGAAGGCGATGATCTTGGACTTGGAGAGTTGGCGCATGGGAGTTAGTCGGAAGTGTAGTTGGAAAGAGTCGATTCGAGGGAAGAGATGATTTCGTTGCGAAGTGACTTGGGTTTGAGGACTTCCATCCGGGGACCCTGGGAAAGAATGTAAAAGACCAGCTGCCAGGAGTAGGGGAGGGTTGCCTTCAAGATGAGGCTGCCTCTTTTTTCTCGGAGCGTTTGATCTTCGCCAAGTGGTGTTTCACGAAGGATGGTGGCAAGGGATGGATCGAGCCTGGCCTCCAGCTTGATTGTTTTTTGTTTCCCGAAGGTGGCCTCACCACCTTCCAGAAATTGGTCGAGGTCGAAGTCGGGAGGCCTCCACGAATCCTCTTTCAAGAGTTCGGCGGTCAGGAACCGATGAAGAGGATACTGCCAGAGCTTTGTTCCCTCACCAAGGCTGGCAAGCAAGTAGGGCGTGGAGCCGTGGGAGAGGAGGGCGAGAGGATGCATGATGAAGTCGCGGGGGGCGCTGGCGGCGGCGCTTTGATAGCTGACGACAATTTGTTTCCGGGCGATCAGAGCCTCTTCCACACAGGTCAGGATATCCGGCGACACTTTCGGAGGAAGAAGGGGCATCCCTGCCGGGAGGTAGCGGGCGAGTTGCGACCAGCTCGCGATGGTATGTCCCGGAAGGGCGGCCAGCTTGCTGCGGGCGTCATTGACTCTCGCACTGATGGAACGATGGAGACTTGAAGGAAGGGTTTGACTCAAGAGGTCTCCTACCAATGCCAGCGAGAGGGCCTCGACCAGGTCGATCCCCGGAAGGGCTTGAACGGCATCCTGCCGCCACCTCCAACCAATGGGAGTGCCCTTCTCTGTGGTCTCAAGCGGAAAGAGCCGAGAGAGTTCGACAAGGTCGCGCTCGACGGTCCGCTTCGTCACCGTGATCCCCTCCAGCGCCAGGTGGTCGGTCATCTCCCGGGCGGTGATCCCAGGGCGCCTTGTTGGCAGCTTGCGCAAGATGAGCCACTGGCGGGTGATGGTTTGTTGATGGGAAGCTCTCGGCATGGGTGAACGATGGCACCTTGGAAGAAGAGTGCGACGAAATAAGTCGCGGTTAGATCGGCTTGAATCCGATCTTACCTGAGCTTTGATAGGTCATTTTCTGCGAGCAGAGAGAGTGAAGCGCCTCCGCCATGGCCAGGCCGTCAGGGAAGGGGCGGAAGCGGTGCTGGCGACTCAATGCCGCGAAGTCTCCGGGCGTTGCATTGTGAATGTCTGCCAGAAATCCCACCTCCCCGACGGATGGGAGGTTCAGGTGTGCGCAGGTGAGGGTGAAGATTTTTTGAAGTTGTTGGGAGTCGAGGTAATCAAATGAGATCGTGAGGTCAAACCGTCGACAACTCGCAGGGTCGAGTGAACTCATCCGGTTCGTTGTTGCGATGAGAATGCCCCGGTAGCTCTCCATTTGGGTCAGCATCTCATTGACTTGTGAGACTTCCCAACTTCGATGACCTCCGTTGCGGTCGGCAAGAAGAGAGTCAATCTCATCGAACATGAGGATCCCGTCGGCCGAGGAGGCCTTTTGGAAGGCCCTGGCAACCTGCTTTTCGGTTTCGCCTACGAACATTGAAGAAAGGTCGGAAATTCGGTGAGCATGTAAAGGGCGGTCCAAGGAGTGCGCCAGCCAACCTCCAAAAGCCGTCTTGCCTGTTCCTGGTGGGCCTTCCAGGCAGATCCGCGCCTCAGGGTGGGAACGAAGCCCCTCCATCAGGCTTTGGAGGTCCAGGGATGTCTGCGCGAGTTCAGGGGCGTAATTCACTTCCGGCGGCATGATTTTTGGTGGAATTCCTCGTTTCCCATGGGCTTCGAGGCCGAGGCTGAGCAGGTGCTCAAAGGCGGCTTCACGGGAAGATTCTGACAGAGAAGAGCCCACTTCCTTGAGGATCCGGGAAGCGCTGGTGATGGAAGCCGGGGCCAGCCGTTCGTCATCAGCGAGATTCTTCACACACGAATCAGAGACCAGCCGGCCTACCGACTCCTGAATGATCTTCTGGCGCTGTCTTCGCCCAGGAATTGGAAGCTCGACCACGAAGTCGAACCGGCGGAGGGTGGCCGGGTCCATGTTCTCAATGGTGTTACTTAGCCAGATGATCGGCGCTTCGTTTTCCTCAAGAAGGCGGTGGACCCACAGTTTGTGCCCGGTCGTTGTGGTTTCTCCCCGTCCCGGGTCTTGAAAGAGATCCTCGGCTTCGTCGCAGACAAGGAGGGTGGGCTCGTTCTTGAGGAAGGAAAGGGTGCAACGGAGTTTGGAGAGACGTTGTTCCCCGGAGATGGGGTCGCCCTCCTCGTCGAGAAAGCTGGGTTCGAAGGTGCCGGATTTGATGACCTGCCCGAGAAGGCGGCTAAGTTCGGTCTTTCCTGTTCCCGGAGCCCCATGGATCAGGACATTCACTCCGGCACGTCCCTTCTCCAGGCTCTGGTCGAGGTAAGGAATGAGAATGTCCAGGGTTGGCTTGATGTGCGCGAAATGATCGAGGTTCAGTTGAGATGCCTTTCCGTTTGTTCCGAAGTGTGCGGTGATTTGACCCGGGTCGAACTGCCCCTCGACCAGGTGAATCGCAAGCTCCTGGTCAGCCATGGAGAACGAATTTCCTCCCGGACGGCCGGCAGGAAAGAGACGATGTTTCAAAATCAGACCGGCTTGGATGAGTTTTCCTTTTTGGCTGAGGAGCCGGAAGACTCGCCTTGCCGAAAGCTGGAGACAGTCGGCAACCTGCGCCGCGAAGCTCCGTGTATTCGAGTGTTCCAGCAGCTTTGTGAGCGATTTGAGCTCTTCAGAGACTTCCGCGACACAGAAGTAGCGCAAGACCTGCCGTTCCTCGTCATCGAGGTGGAGCCGGCCGCAGAGCTTCGCGAGATTGCGATCCAGCAAGCTGCACCTTGGATGAGAGTCATTAAAGAAATTGGCCCGCTTGGTCTTGAGCGCCCGTTCGTAGAACACGACAGGGTCGTCTTTTTCCGCAGGGGAGCCCAGGTCGAGGAGTCTGATGATCGAGCTGGCATCCTTTGTCAGGATGCCTGCCCGACCAGGGGCGAACCAATGGAAGAGCATCTCTTTGGCGAGCCGGGAGAGCGAATCATAGGGGTCCTTCGTCATGTCGCCACCTTTCAATGGCGGGGCGACAAAATAGGTCGGTGTCAGGGGAGGGATGCCGCCATTCTCTTCAGGCTGAGGTTTGAACTGCTCAATTTTTGATCTCTACCTTCACGAGGGAAACTCCGAGAACCCTGTTTCTTTTGTGATGAAGGTCTGGTGAGTCCATTTTCCACCCGCGTGTTAGATTTCCGATTTTGTCAGCGTGTTTTTCACAGGGGAATTCTCGCTGGACGACACGAGCTGGGCAAATCAGTGTTACCATCACTGATGATTGGAAGACTGGGAATGGCTGCCGTCTTAACCGAAGCACTGAGGCGATTCCTCCAAATCAAAAGAAAATGGAAATGTATCAGGAAAGATTAACCAGAGCGATGGGGGCCAGGGAAGGAACGGTGAGCATGCGAGAGTTCTTGGATGGTTCGAGTCATGAGTGGAACGGATCAACCGTCGAAGATAAGATCGCTGCCCTTCGAAATTATGTAGCCCAAGAGCAGCAAGAATTAGGTGAGGGCGATGCCGTTCAGGCAATTTTGCGCCTCGTGAGGGAGTTTCAGGTAGCCCACGCTGACCGTGAGGACATCCTCGAAGCGGTTGCGGAGAGTTTGGCGCTCTTGCTCGGGGCCGCGCTTGTTGAACAGGTGTCCATCGAGAACGAGGCATGAAAGAGAAGCGATCCTGTCAATAGGCGTGGTGAGCGTGGGGGCTGTTTTTCAGCAAATAGGCAACGGTAAAAGTGGAAGGGCTTTTTACTCTGCCTTGAGAACTTGAGTTTTTGTAATGACGCCCTGACCATTTGAAAGTGACTTTGGGAGAATACCAAAACCTCCTCCAGGGCCTGAGTGTGGGGAAAATGCTTCCTGGCGCAGTGTATTTCCACGCCGACCTCCTTTCGGTCCTTCCGGACTCTCTTCGTCTCTTGGTCGAGAAGTTGAGAGGGAGGCTGGAGCTTTCAGACGAATTCAACGTCATCAAGTTCCACCGATCCCAACTCAAGGTCTCTTTCCTGGCTTATCCTAATTTCTTTGACGACCCGCACCCGGCCTTGGCCGAAGCCGTGCTGGTTGACATCGCCTCGGGCAAGGTTCGGCAGGATGACTACGCTCGCCGGGAAAATCGGCCCATTTTGCACCGAAAGGAAAACTTCCTGCCTGAATCCCACCCAAAGGTCGATGAGTTCCGCCGCATGACCGAGCAGGAGGAACGGGCTGGCCTCTACGAAAATACCCGGACGATTGGGTTCGAATTGAACTGGAAAAAACTGCTCAAGGAGAAGAGACTGCGTCACCGGGGACATCGCTTGATCAGGGTAGGGGAGGAGTCGCAAAAGGCCTCTGCCCCGAAGTGGAAGACGCCGAGGCACAAGACAGCCATTGTGAGAAGGGAGCTGTCCAAGCCGGTCAAGACCCTACTCTCCTATGGGCTTCTGCGGAAGGATCGATCCATCCTGGACTATGGATGCGGACTGGGAGGGGATGCCGAAGGGCTGACTGAACTCGGTTACAACGTTTCCGCTTGGGATCCTTATCATCGAGCTGATGGAGAAAAGCGGAAATCGTCAGTGGTCAATATGGGCTTCGTCCTGAATGTCATTGAGGACCCGGCTGAGCGCGTCGAAGTTTTACACGACGCTTGGGACCATACTGAAGATCTCCTCGTCGTCACCACGTTGGTGGTGGGGGGCGAGCAATACAAGTCGGTGAGGGTCTTTGGAGATGGCATTCTCACCAGCACCGGGACCTTCCAGAAGTATTTTGAGCAGAACGAACTCCAGGCTCTGATCGAAGAGGCGTTGGGAACCGAGGCCATGGCGGTTGCTTCGGGCGTCTTCTACGTGTTCCGAGATCCCAAAAGGCGACAACAGTTCTTCTTTCAACGCACCAAGCGTGCCATCGACTGGGAGGCCATCAGTCAGCGTCTGGGCCTCTTGGGGTCACTGCAACGAGTGCGGAAACGGGAAAGACTTTTCGAAGAAAACCGTGAGCTTTTGGAGCAGTTCTGGGAACGGATTGCCGAGCTGGGCAGGCTTCCGAGGCCTAGTGAGTTTGAAGAATATGACCAAATTCGCAAAGTTTGTGGCTCGGCCCCGGAGGCTCTCCGCCATTTCGTCGAACGCTTCGGCAAGGAAACCCTGGAGGAAGCCCGAATTCGCCGAAAAGAGGATCTCCTCGTGGCCTTGGCCTCCTACCAGTTTCAGAAAAAGGTGACCTTGAAGTCGCTGGCGATCGAGATTCAGAACGACATTAAAGGATTTTTCGGCAGCTATTCGGCCGCCAACGAATTCTGCCGGGAGCTTCTCTTCGCTGCGGGTGATCCAGGTGAACTGGAGCTCGCTGTCGACGAACTTCCGTGGGGTTGGCGCGATGAAGTCGAAGGTCACTTCACCTTTCACCAGAGCATGCTCGATGAACTCCCGGTCCTTCTTCGGCTCTACATTGCCTGTGCCTGCCAACTTTATGGTGATCCTCACGAGGCCGACCTGATCAAGATTCATCTGCGCAGCGGAAAACTCACCTTGCTGAACTACGATGACTTTGAGGGCAAGAATCTTCCTGAGTTGCAGACCCGCACAAAAATCGACATGCGGCGCCTGTTCGTGAACGTGTTCGACTATCGAAGGGAAAGGGAAACTCAGATTCTCTTTTTTCGGGAGCGTTTTGCAGGGCCAGGGCATCCGGGCCGGTCCAAGATGGAGGCCTTTGGAAAAAAGCTCCGGAAGCACGGGTTTTCCGAAGACCGTCTGGGACCAAACGACCGAAATGTGCCGACAAAGGAACGGTTGGCTGAGGCTCTTGATCAGCTAGGCCTGACTTGGGGGCTGACTAAGAAAGCGAAGCCCACAAAAGACAACCGTATGGCTTGATCGCCGAAAGCGGAAAACATGAGAAAACCGCTTCTCTGTGTTGTCCTCGCCCTGTCACCTCAGTGACTTGATCCGGCGGGCGATCTCATCCCAATCGATATCGTCCGTCAGGTGACACCAGCTGAAACGGAGAGCCTCATTGGCTTCGTCCTCGCTTTGTCCCATCGCCAGCATCACGTGGCTTGGGGTGTAGCTGGCCGACGTGCATGCGGAGCCATTGGAGATTGCCACCAAGTCTTTCAAAGCGACGATCATCGCTTCGGAATCGATTCCGGGCACCGCAAAATTGAGGACGTGGTCATGGGTGTGTTCGGGAGAGCCATTGATCCGGATTTCGAGCGCTTCAAACGACTTGAGGGCAGCTGCTTTGATCTGCTGACACTTTGCTACCCTGGTTTTGTGTTCCTTTATCGACATCTCAGCCGCTTTTCCGAGAGCCGCCACCTGCGCGACTGGGAGGGTTCCCGGGCGAATTCCGCGTTCCTGCCCACCTCCGAAGATCAGGGGCGTGAGAGGCACCCGTTTGTAGCCGCGTCGGCGAACCACCAGAGCACCAATCCCCTTAGGGCCGAAGATTTTGTGGCTGCTGATGGAAATGAGATCGAGGCGATTGGTTCGCAAGGTCTCGATGTCTTTCCCGAAGGACTGGGCCCCATCGGTGTGGAAATAAGCAGGGTGATTCTTCAGGAACTCCGCGATCTCAGC
>JASFWU010000127.1:0-7354 GCA_050049035.1 Akkermansiaceae bacterium
TGGGGATGGAGGAACGGACGACCCTTTTGGACAACTGGGAACTCAGCTTTGGCAGCTTTGCCTACAATGCCGAACTCGGAGACTCCGCTTTCCAGGACGAGCGACAAGATCGCGTGAAAATCGTCCACTACACCGAGGTCAACGACACCGAAAACACCATCTTTTTTGCGGAAGCGGCCGACACCCGTGAAGACGGTGACGAGACGCCCGGCTGGGTTTTCAATGACATCAAGAACGCCCCGCAAGGCAATTACGAAAAAAGTGCCCATTGCTGTATGCTCAGCGGAAATGTCATGCTCATCGAAAACGAGAAACTGAAAAATCCCGACACCTTCAAGTTCCTCACCACCATCGACGAGAAAAACTACGACCACAAACCGTAGTTGTCCTGAAGACAGCCACTGTCGGTCAGGCTCCTGCACGGGCAGGAGCTCCAGCCATTCATTCAAGCGGAAATTCGTCCTGTTCTTCGCTTGAATTTCTGCACTTGGCTCATAGCTTGCTCACGGCTTCCACGGAAAGCCGCCCGCACCCATGAGCGCTATTACCTCATCCCTCGGATCCTTCGTTCAATCATCCATCGGTCGCAAGATCATCGTCGCCGTCACCGGATTGATCCTCGTTCTCTTCCTCGCCGGCCACCTGACTGGAAACCTTCTCATCTACGCTGGCGCAGAGGCCTTCAACGACTACGCGCAGTTTCTCCATGAAGCCCTCCATGGCGCAGGGGTATGGATTGCCCGCATCGTCCTCTTGGCCTGTTTTGTCGCCCACATCTGGTTCACCGTTCTCCTCACCCGCGAGAACAAAGCAGCCCGGACCAAGTATGCCTATCAAGCCACGGTGCAGGCACCCAAGTCCTCCCTGATCATGATCTGGAGCGGACTCACCATTCTGGCCTTCGTCATCTTCCACATCCTCCACTTCACCGTCCGGGCAGGCACCGACTACGGGTCGTTCGTCGACGCCGCTTACCTCGAAGCGACCGGGGAGGAACGTCACGATGCCTGGAAAATGGTCATCGTCGGGTTTCAGGTTCCGCTGGTCTCGATTTTCTACATCATCGCGATGACCCTTCTCTGCTCCCACCTCGCCCACGGAGTGGCCTCCATTTTCCAAACCCTCGGTCTCCGAAGCAAAAAGACCGCCGGAGCCATCAAGAACCTTTCCCGGGCCTATGCCGCCGTAATTTACCTCGGCTTCATTTCCATCCCCATTGCGGTCCTTGTCTTCGGCTTTGGCTGCGAAGCCTGCAAATAACCTCCAGATATTTTCAAGATGAGTCTCGATTCAAAGATCCCCGCCGGTCCGCTCGCCGACAAGTGGACCTCCCACAAGGTCAATTCAAAGTTGATCAACCCTGCCAACAAGCGGAAGTTCAAGGTCATTGTGGTGGGCTCCGGCCTCGCCGGAGGATCGGCCGCCGCCACCCTTTCCGAACTCGGCTACCAGGTGGACTGTTTCTGTTACCAGGACAGCCCGCGTCGGGCCCACTCGATCGCCGCCCAGGGCGGGATCAATGCCGCCAAGAATTACCAGAACGACGGTGACTCGGTTCACCGCCTTTTCTACGACACGATCAAAGGGGGCGACTTCCGCTCGCGGGAAGCCAACGTCCATCGACTCGCTGAAGTCTCGACCGAGATCATCGATCAATGCGTTGCCCAGGGTGTTCCTTTTGCCCGCGAATACGGTGGCCTTCTCGACAACCGTTCTTTCGGGGGAGCCCAGGTGAAGCGCACCTTCTACGCCCGGGGACAGACCGGACAGCAGCTCCTGATCGGTTGCTACCAGGCCCTCGAAAAGGAGATTCAAAAAGGTGGAGTCACGATGCATCCGCGAACCGAGATGCTCGACCTTGTTGTGGTCGACGGGCATGCCAAGGGAATCGTGGTTCGCAATCTCCAGACCGGCGAAATCACCACCCACGCCGCCGACACCGTGATTCTGGCCACCGGAGGATACGGCAACGTTTTCTATCTCTCCACCAACGCCATGGGCTGCAATGTGATGGCCGCCTTTCGGGCCCACAAACGCGGAGCCTTCTTCGCCAATCCCTGCTACACCCAGATCCACCCGACCTGCATTCCCGTCAGCGGCGACTATCAGTCCAAGCTCACCCTGATGTCTGAGTCGCTTCGAAACGACGGACGCATCTGGGTTCCCAAGTCGGCGGAAGACGCCAAAGCGATCCGCGAAGGAAAAAAGACCGCCGCAGATATTCCGGAGGAAGAGCGCGACTACTACCTTGAGCGCAAGTATCCATCCTTCGGAAATCTCTCTCCCCGCGATATCTCGTCACGCTCCGCCAAAGAAGCCTGTGACGAAGGGCGCGGAGTGGCCTCGACCGGCCTGGGTGTTTTCCTCGACTTTGCAGATGCCATCAAACGTGACGGCGAAGACGCCATCCGCGCCCGCTATGGAAACCTCTTCCAAATGTATGAGAAGATCTCGGGCGACGATCCTTACAAAGTCCCGATGAAAATCTATCCGGCGGTCCACTATACCATGGGTGGACTTTGGGTGGACTACAACCTGATGTCGAACCTCCCCGGCTTGCACGTCCTGGGTGAAGCCAACTTCTCCGATCACGGAGCCAACCGCTTGGGAGCCTCCGCTCTGATGCAAGGTCTTGCCGACGGATATTTTGTCATTCCCTCCACCATCGCAGTTTACCTCGCTGAGCAGACCCCGGGATCGGTTACCACCTCCCACCCTGCTTTCAAGGAAGCCGAAAATGCCGTTCGCGACCGCCTCAAGTCGCTCATGGACGTCAAGGGCACCCGTTCCGTTGATTCCTTCCACCGGGAGCTTGGCCTCCTGATTTGGGACAAGTGCGGCATGGCCCGTGATCGCGAAGGCCTCGAGGAAGCCCTGCGCCGGATTCCCGAGATTCGCAACGAGTTCTGGACCAACGTCCGCATCCCGGGCTCGGCCAACGGGTTGAATTCAGAACTGGAAAAGGCCGGGCGCGTCGCCGACTTCCTCGAGTTCGCCGAGGTTCTCTGCCACGACGCCCTCGATCGCGAGGAGTCCTGCGGCGGCCATTTCCGGTCCGAACACCAGTTCACCGATGCCGATCAGGAAGTGAAAGACGGCAAAACCCAACCGGGTGAAGCCAAACGCCACGATGACCAGTATCAGTATGTCTCCGCCTGGGAACATACCGAACCTGGTAAGCCCCCCATTCTTCACAAGGAAGAGCTCGTCTTCGAAGAAGTCCAACCCTCAATCCGCTCCTACAAGTAAGTCATGTCACTTCTCAACCTCACCCTCAAAGTCTGGCGTCAGGACAATTCCTCGTCCGAAGGGCGCATCGAAACCTACGAAGCGAAGGAGATCCCGACTTCGGCGTCCTTCCTCGAGATGATCGACATCGTCAATGAGCGACTCATTCAGGACGGTGAAGAGCCCATTCATTTCGATCACGATTGCCGCGAGGGCATCTGCGGAATGTGCTCGATGACCATCAACGGTGTTCCTCATTCCAAGGAAAGAGGCATTACCACCTGCCAACTCCACATGCGGAAATTCAGCGATGGTGAAACCATTTGGATCGAGCCTTTCCGCGCCAATGCCTTCCCGGTCATCAAGGACCTCGTCGTCGACCGAACCGCCTTTGACCGCATCATCGCGGCTGGCGGATACATTAGCGTCCGCACTGGTTCGGCACCCGACGCCCACGCCATTCCCATCCCCAAGAAAGATGCAGATGCCGCCTTTGACGCCGCAGCTTGCATCGGATGCGGAGCGTGTGTTGCCTCGTGCAAAAATGCCTCCGCGATGCTCTTCGTCTCCGCGAAAGCCTCGCACCTCAACCACCTTCCCCAGGGACAGGTCGAAAAAGACAAACGCGTCCTCAACATGGTCCGCCAAATGGACGAGGAAGGCTTCGGGAACTGCACCAACCAGTTCGAGTGCGAAGCGGTTTGTCCGAAGGAAATCAGCGCCCAGCACATCGCAAAACTCAATCGCGACTACCTCGCCGCGAGTTCCCGCGACACGGTGACCAGCTGACTCCCCTCCACTTTTCTATCCAACCGGCCTTGCGGAATCATCTCCGAAGGCTGGTTTTTTTGCGTCTTCGCCGATCCATCCTTTCCCTGAGGGAGCCAAAAGAGTAGCTATCCACCGTCGGAAAACTTTCCGGCTACACCTATGAGTTCCCAAACCTCCTCACTCTCCGGCACCGCCGCCTACCTCCACGAGATCCGCGAACGCGTCGGCAGGATCGTGGTCGGCCAGGATGTCGTCGTCGAACGCACCCTGATCGCCCTCCTTACCTCCGGTCACCTTCTCCTCGAAGGAATGCCCGGACTGGCCAAGACTCTCCTCGTCAACACCATCTCGAAGGCCCTTCACCTCGATTTCCGTCGAGTCCAGTTCACCATCGATCTTCTCCCCTCCGATATTCTCGGCACGGAGATCCTTGATGAAAAGTCGGGGGAGTTTCGTACTCACAAGGGCCCCATCTTTACCAACCTCCTCCTCACCGATGAGATCAACCGGGCCGCTCCCAAAGTCCAGGGTGCTCTCCTCGAATCAATGCAGGAACGCAAGGTGACTCTCGGAGCGGAAACCTTCTCGCTCCCCACTCCTTTCCTCGTGATCGCCACACAAAACCCGATCGAGCAATCTGGAACCTTTGAGCTACCGGAAGCCCAGCTCGACCGATTCATGCTTTGCCATCGGCTCGGCTATCCCAAGCCCGAGGAAGAAGAGGAGATTCTTCGCCGCAACCTCAAGCTCGGGGTGGAGAAGAAAGACTCCGGAGCGGTCGCACGAACCGAGTTCGACCTCGTCACCGACGATGCCGTTGGAACCGCGCAAGACCTGATCGATGCCATGGAAGCAACGCACAACATTCATGTCAGCGAGGTCTTCCTCAAACATGTCGTCGACATCGTCGAGCGCACCCGGAAACATCCCGACCTTGAGATGGGGTGTTCTCCTCGTGCCGGCATCTCGCTCCTCAAGGCCTCACGTGCCCGAGCCCTCATTCACGGACGCGACTACGCCATCCCCGAAGACCTTTTTGCCCTCGCCGAAGACGTCTGCCTCCATCGCATCCGCCTTTCCTACGAAGCCCTCGCCGAAGGTAAAACCCCGCAAGCCGTCCTTCAGCAGATCCTCAGCGAGTCGATTTCCTGAGCCATTCGTTGGCAATAGGTTCATCGTTCAAATCTCACTGTTCAGATCTCAAATTTCAAATGCCCCGCCTTTCCGACCAGCAGACCAAGCCGCTTGATTCCCGCCAGTTCCTTCTGGCGGTGAAGCGTCTCGCGGATTCGCTGTCGTATGGCACCGACCGCTCTCCCTTTCTGGGACAAGGCCTCGAATATGTGCAATCGCGCCACTACGTCCCGGGTGATCCGGTGAAGGCCATCGACTGGCGGGTCACTGCCCGCACCGGGAAAACCCACGTGAAGGAATACGAATCCCCGAAGTCCCTGCCGGTCTGGTTCATCGTCGACACGTCGGCATCGATGACCCTTTCCTCCACCCGGGTTTCCAAATACGAACTCGCAGTCCAGATCGCCGGCGGTCTGGCCCTCGCTTCGCTCGACCGCGTTTCCCCGGTGGGCATCCTCACCGCCGGAACACGAGAGCTGAACATCAAACCCTCGCTTTCACGCGAAACCATCCTGCAGTGGCTTCACCAATTGCGCATGTATGACTTCCACGAGCACACCCGACTCGGCGAAAAACTCCTCGCTCTCAATCCTTCCCTCGGCGAACGGTCCCTCATCTTCATTCTCTCGGATCTCCATGACCCGAACGCTCTTCCCGCCTTGAAGTTGCTGGGTCATCGACACGATCTCGTCATTCTCCCTCTGCGCGACCCGGCCGAAGACAAGCTCCCCGGAGCGGGCTTCCTCCGGGGACAGGAAGTGGAAACCGGTCGAAGCGTCACCCTTTCCGGCAACAGAGAATTCACCTCACTCGAAGACCTTAAGAGCGCACTGAAGAAAGCCTCGCTCGATCATTTCCCGATCCATACCAACCGCCCCTTCCTCGCCGCCCTTCGCCTCTTTCTTCAGTCCCGCAACCTTCTTTCGCGATGATCCGGGCTCTTACTATTTTTCTCTTTGCCTTTCTTCTCGCGAGCCTATCGGCCCGGGCTGCGGACACAACCAAGGCTCCGCTCGGCTTCCCCACCAAGGTCACCGATCTCTACATCCCGGGTAGCAAGGTCGAGGTCATTCCGCGAACCAACAACGAATCATCCCTGGTCATTCGCATTCTCGAAACCAAGCCGGCAGCCGACGGATTCCGATACGATCTCGAAGTCTACGCCCTCGACCCGGGAACACATCGTCTCGCCGATTTCCTTCGCTACGCGGAGTCCCAGGAGGCCCTCACGGATTTCGATGCCCTTTTCGAAGCCACTACGGTTCACCCCCTCGACTCCCTACCATCGCCGAGCGATCCGGCCTCCGCTCCCCCCGACAAACTGGGCGGCTATCAGACTCTCCTGATTGTTCTCGGAGTGCTCTGGCTGATCGTCTTCCTCTTCATCATCTTTTATCGGAAAAAAGAACCGGTCTCGTCTTCCTCGCAATCGCGGGTCCTCACTCCACTCGAGAGAATCCAGTCTTTGGTCACGAAAGCGGCCGAAGGTGAACTCAGCGACCCGGATCGCGCTCAACTGGAACGACTCCTCCTCGGTCACTGGAAACAGAAGCTCCCGCAGCTTGCCTGCCAATCTCCTGCCGAAGCACTCGTTGCTCTTCGCGCACACCCCGAAGCCTCGCCTCTGGTTCTGAAACTGGAAGAATGGCTCCACTCCCCGCAACCCGACTTTTCCGAAGACGAACTCGCTCCCCTTCTTGAACCCTACCTCTCCTCCTCCGAAGACTGATCCTCTTTCGTGACCTTCGCTTATCCCATCGTCCTGCTTGCACTGGCCATTCCGATCTTCCTGATCGTCTTCCAATGGCTCACGCAATCCCGTCCCCTTCCCCTTCCGCTCGACCACACCGCCATGAAGGACCGGAGTGGACTCGGTTTCCTCATCAATCTCGTCAACACCCTGCCTCATCTCGTTCTGGCCACCGTCATTCTCATTGCAGCCGGCCCGCGTACTTTTGAACGACCCAAGGCCAAGCGAAAACTCACCAACATTCTTTTTTGCCTCGATGTCTCGGGGTCGATGCAGGCCTCGTTCGGCTCCGGCGATCGTTATGCTGCGGCGATGGATTCGCTCAATGAATTCCTCGACTACCGCGAAGGCGACGCCTTTTCCCTGATGGTTTTTGGCGACAGCAACCTTCGTTGGATTCCCCTCACCACCGATGTGGCGGCTTTCAAAAATGCCCCACCATTTCTCCATCCTACCAAACTGCCTCCGTGG
>JASFWU010000184.1:0-5813 GCA_050049035.1 Akkermansiaceae bacterium
GATTTGCCACCCTGAGATCATAACTGCAAAGCACCCAGATGAGATCACTCGTCATTGGCTCATGCCCCATGCGCATGAAATCCCAGACTCTCGAAATTGCATCCTCAATTCTGTCCATCCCCGGACTTCTTTTTAACCGAGAAACTTGGAACCGGCCAGTCATCGCTCCGAAAGGGACCAAGTGGGAGTCCTTCTCCATTGGTCACATTACAATTCGGATCATCAGCCCAGGCATATCTCACCGCCACGATCGTCGAAACTTTGGAGCTTCTCAGGATGACGGATTTGCCATCGACCCGAGCAATTGCCGGATGAAAAACGCGATCCTCTCCGGCAACTTCAAAACCTTTGGCCGTCTCACCGGGAGGCACAGTCACTTTTTGATCAAAGAACACCACTGCGGTCTCTCCGGCAAACTCCATGGCCTTCATAACAGGACTGGAGGAGACCAGTTTTTTTCCATAGGTCCCGGCCAACGCCAACCGGGCCAGTCGTTCACCCACTGGTTTCTTTGAGGGCGGATGGACATTGGTGGGATGACCGACATCAATCGTTACCGCCATACCGACCCCAGGAACCTCACGGGAGACCTCCAATTGCATTTCTCGAAACAGCTCCCAATCGCGATTGAGGCCGGGCAGTTGCACGAAATAAACCGGGAGGTTTTCTTTGCTCCACGCCCGCCGCCAGGACTTAATCAGGCTTGCAAACTTGCGTCGATTCACCTCCTTCTCAACTGCCAGCCCCCTCCCACCATCCTCGGTTGCGTTGGATTCTCCCTGATACCAAAGCACCCCTTTGACAGGAAAAGGCAACAAGGGTTCCACTCCAGCCTCCCAAAGAAACGCCGGAGCAAATGGATGGGGCGGGGTCCTCCCCTTGACCGGGTTTTTCAACCAATGAGTGAGATTCAGGGCCGCTCGCTGGCGACACCAACGCGGGTATTCCGGATTCTTCCACCACTGGTTGAGCAAGCCTTTCAGTTGCTCGTCGCCTTCAAAGGCCAACTGAGGAAGGTGGGCCTCCATCGGCGACCCTCCCACCGCAAGGTGGATGATCCCAACCGGGACACCCAGCTCGGCACGAAGCTTTCGCGCAAAGAAGTAGCCCACTCCGGAAAATCCCGCCAGTGAATCGGGCGAAGCCCTTTGCCATCCCTTCGACTGGTAATAGTTCGCCGGGTTCAGGTTCTTCAGAAACTCCCGAGGGTATCTCTTCCCCCCCGGGTGGAGCGACCCCTGGAAATTCAACACCCTCAAGCCGTCGTCCTTACCATTCGCAATGACCTCCTTACCGGTGGCGCAATCCTTCAACATCCATCGCATGTTGGATTGCCCCGTTGCAATCCACACCTCGCCGAAGACGAGATCCTTCCTCACCAGACTTTTCCCGTTGGAGGTGACCACCAATGGGATGCCTCGGGCCGAGACCTCGAATGCCTCAAACTCAACCTTCCATGCCCCGTTTTTCGTAGCCTTGGTTGTTCTTGTCCGTTCACCGAGCTGGACCCTGACTTCCTCCCCGGGATCGGCCGATCCCCAGACCGGGACCTTCTCACCTGCCTGAATGACGGCATGATCCGTAAAAGGCAGCGCCAGCTCAAAGGTTGCATCGAGCCACACCGAAAAAATCAAAAACAACACACTAATTCGGACGAGCATTCTTCCACCCCTTCCCACGATCCAAACTCTTCGACAAAGTCATCACCAGTTCTTGATGACGTTCTCCGGAGGCAAGATTCACTCGCTCTTCCGGGTCGGTGTGATGATCATAAAGTTCACGGGCCACGACCTCCCCGTTCTTTATCCACTCCACGTAACGATACTGTGCAGTTCTCATGGCATACCCTCTCATCCCACTTTTACTAAACTGCGAAAAGGCCGCTTCTTTCCATTTCCGATCGGGCTGATCAAGCAAGGGAGCGACACTCAGGCCTTCAAGTTGGTCCCCCACCCTCAGTCCGCACAAATCAACCAGGGAGGGATAAACATCCACCAACTCGACCAACGCGCCCGTTCGCTTGCCCCGCGCTTTCATCCCGGGTTTTCGGCAGATCATGGCCACCCTCGTATCCAACTCGTAGTTTGTGGTCTTACCCCAAAGTCCTTTCTCGCCCAGATGATACCCATGATCGCTCCACAGCATCACAATTGTCGACCCGGCGAGCCCATTGGATTCAAGGGCATTCAACACCTGACCAATCTGTGCATCAATGTAGCTGATACAGGCGTAGTAGGCATGCCGGGTTTCAAGTTGGTTTTCTTCGGAAAACACTCCCTTCTTCGGTTGGTCGATATAGCGACGTTTTTCGTGCGACCCATGGCCCGCAATTCGAGGTGCTCCGTCCGGCCATGTTTGTTTCTCCGCCAGCTTGATTTTGGATCGATCATAAAGATCGAAATACTTCCGGGGTGCGATGTAGGGTGAGTGCGGCTTGATGAAACCAACAGCCAGAAAGAAAGGCTGGTTCTTGTTCTTACCAAACTCCTTGAGATGTTTCACCGCGCGTTCGGCGACTTGCCCGTCATACAACACGCCATCTTCCACCGGTGCTGCTTCCTGCAAGGGGCCAAACACGAGGTAATCCGTCCACTCCTTCAAAGGCCGGTTGGGAAACTTCTTCTTGAAGATTCCCTGGGCCGCCTGAATGCCTTCTTCGGTGTAGTAGTAACGGGGTCCGGGCCGGAATGGCGGCAAGGTCCAGCTCACCGGATCCCCCATGACATCCCACTTCGGAGCCTTTCCTTTTGGAAACACGCCATGGTTGATCTTCCCACACGCCATGGTGGTATAGCCGGCTCTTTTGAAGAACTGGGGCAAGGTCACGACATCCGGGTTCTGGTCGCGATAATGAGCGTGGTTTCCGTGAATTCCCACCCTATCCGGTCTCAACCCTGTCAGAAGGCTGGCCCGGGAAGGACCACAAATGGCCTGCTGGCAATAGGCTCGTTCAAACAACAAACCGCTCTTTGCCAGCCGGTCGATATTCGGAGTTTGAACGTGGCCCGCTCCATAACATCCCAGCTCGGGACGCAGGTCGTCCACCGAAATCATGAGAACATTCAAGGGCTTTGCCCCCACGATGCACGCGGACAAGATCAACACTGGCACCCATCCCACTTTCATCACCAAAGTCTCACTTCGATTCAGTGCCAACCCAACAAGTCCTGAAGGTCTGGTTTCCAAACCAGAATCCAGAAAAGACGATCTCAATCAAAGAACTCCCACCAATCTACAGGCTACCCACATCTGGCTTCACCGCTTTCCCCGATTTAACGTCGGTCGGGTAGCGGGCCTGTTGTAAATCAAGTTTCTCGATCATCTTCCTCGCCATCTTGATGGCAAGATCGCGCTGATCCTTCACCAGATTTGTTTTCTCAAAAGGATCACTCTTTAAATGGTAGAGCTCCCATGATTCCGGTCCATAGTTGTAAATGATCTTCCAGTCACCCTCACGATAGGTCGAAAACAAGGTGTTTTGATGTCGATGAGGAAAGTGGGTCAAAAACTCCTGCGGTCGGTGTTTTCCCTCCTTCCCTACGAAGTAAGGACTGATGTCAAACCCGTCGATGACCGCATCACCGGGGATCGCCGCACCGGCAATCTTCAGCATCGTGGGCATAAGGTCGACACAAGTGACAACGTCATGAGCCACTGAGTTTGCCGGAATCGGGAAAGCCTTCTGCATTGGATTCTCCGGATTGCGTTTGGCCCACGAGACAATCAGCGGCACTCTCAGACCACCTTCAAACCGGGACCCTTTCTTGTCACGAAAGGGCCCGTTCGATGACCAGGCACTGCCGTTGTCCGAGAAGAAAATCACCAGCGTTTCTTCGGCCACTCCAAGTCCATCGAGCTTCTGCAACAGGTCACCCAGCGATTTGTCCATTCCTTCGACCAGAGTTGCAAAGGCAAGACCATGACCCTTGAGTTTGGGGTAATTCTTGATGAATCTTTGATCCGGATAAATCCATGGGGCGTGCACCGCGTAGTGGCTCATGTAGGCGAAGAAGGGCTTCCCGGCTTTCACCGAATTCCCAATCGCCGCCTTCATCTCCAGCGTGATCGCCTCGCTCAGGAAAGTGTCGCTCCCGTGATACTTCTCCAATCCGGGAACGTCCCAGACATGCTTGTTGGTTCGATGATTGGCCGAGTAATTGTACTTTCCCCAGTAACTGCCCGGACCTCCCCCGCCAAAGCCGGCGATGTTGACATCAAAGCCCAGATTCTTCGGATCTCCGGAAGGGGTGTCATCGGGCCCAAAGTGCGCCTTGCCCGCGAAGAGAGTCTGGTAGCCCGCTGCCTTCATGAGACGCGGAAGCAAGGGAAGAGAACGATCCAGACCATCGATTTTCCAGTCGGAGGGACTCTTGATCGTCTTTGTTTTGACCAGACCGGTATCAATCGATGACTTTTTCGGGTGGGTCCAGGTGGTCACGCGATGCCTCGGAGCCTCCTGCCCGGTCATCAAACTGATTCGCGTCGGCGAACATACGGAATAGGAATAGGCGTTGGTGAAAAGACGCCCGCTCTTCGCGAGCTTCTCCATGTTGGGTGTTCGATAGAGGGCATTCAGGCCAATCCGTTGAGGCTTTCCATCCCTGTAAAGAAACGGCACCGAGGTGTCGCCAATTCCCATATCGTCCACGAGAAAGAAAAGGATGTTGGGTCGCTTCTCTGCGCCAATGGCACTACCGGCCACAAAGAAGAGGCAGGTTACGATGGATTTCATAGCAGTCATTTCCGTGGATCTTGCTCATCCAAGCATGACGCTTCAAGCACGGTCACGCGACTCGGGAGAAATCACCGGATTGCGTCCCACCTTCTTGTTTTGACGAATCAATCACGACGGGTTTGGATGCGGTTTCATGTTTCGATTCTGTTTTTCACCACTCCTGTTGCTTTGCGGCCTGTCGTACGGGCAGGGACTGTCCGCTTTGCCCGAAGGGAAAGCGCCAAATGATTCGCGCCTGGAGCCGCCGCTGACTCTTCATGGCTATCACCCGTTCCGTCCTGTCACCTCAAAAGAAGGCTGGCAGACAAGACGGGAAGAAATTGTGCGCCGCATTGCAGTCAGCACCGGTCTCTGGCCTCAACCCAACAAGACTCCGCTCAATGCGGTCATTCACAAGAAGATCGACCAAGGGGACTACACCGTGGAGGCCGTCTTTTTTGAGTCATTGCCCGGCCACTACGTCACCGGCAATCTCTATCGACCTGCAGGCGGCTCGCTGAAGATTGGATTGAAAAATGGAAAACGCCCGGGAGTGCTTTGCGCCCATGGTCATTGGCACGATGCGCGCTATGCCCACAAATCCGATGACGAAGCCAAGCGTGAGATCGCCATCGGTGCCGAGCGCTTCCTGAATGCAGGGAAGTCGATCCATCAGGCCCGCTGTGTCCAGCTCGCCAGAATGGGCTGCGTGGTATTCTTCTACGACATGCTCGGGAACGCCGATTCCATGCAGTTCCCGGAACACCGCCGTGGACCTCGCCCCGAAACCAACGGAGAAGCGATGGGCGACTGGGGTTTCGTTTCGAAGAATGCCACCGCACGACTACAGACCAACTTCGGACTGCAAACCTGGAACAGCATTCGCTCATTGGATTTTCTCCTCGGACTTGAGGGGATCGATTCGGGTCGCATTCTGGTGACCGGAGCGAGCGGAGGAGCCACGCAAACGATGATGGTGAGCGCCCTGGACCAGCGGGTGAAGGCCTCCTTTCCCTGCGTCATGGTCTCGACCGCAATGCAAGGTGGGTGCACCTGTGAAAACGGGCATTACCTCCGGATTGGCCAAGGCAATGTCGAC
>JASFWU010000128.1:0-7339 GCA_050049035.1 Akkermansiaceae bacterium
CTCCTTGCGAAGCATCGCAATGTCGAGAGTTGTGCTGACTGTCATGTTCGCCTCGATCCCTGGGGGATTCCTTTCGAACACTACAATGCCATCGGGAAGTTTCAGCCAAAGGTTCCCAAGGAAGGGACCCGTGTGCGGGGAATCGATCTCAACAAGGACAAGGGGCTCGAGGGTTACTCGAAATACCTCGCCTCCATCAACACCGAGAAGATCGAAGCGGATTCGCGCCTGCCCAACGGTCCCGAGGTGAACGGGATGGAGGAGTTGAAAACTTACCTCCTCAACAACCGCAAAGAACAGATTGCGGAGAACATGGTTCGTCGACTGACGAGCTATGCCATTGGACGTGAACTCACCGTTCGTGATCGCTTTGCGATCGAGAATATCTTAAAGAAAACCGCAAAAGAGGAGTATCCTCTCAAGGACATGATCAAGGAGATCTGTCTCAACCCGGTCTTCCTGAGACCAACCCCATAATCATTGATGAAAAAGAAATCCTGGCATCTGGATCGACGTGACGTTCTTAAAGGCGGCGGAATTGCCCTCGCTCTTCCCTTCCTCAATGGCATGGGCAGGGTTTTTGGCGCGCAGGCCGCCGGAGGGGAGGTGCCCAAGCGCCTCCTCGTCAGCTATTTTGCCTACGGTGCCTACATGCCCAATGGTGCGGCCGGGATCCCCGACCCGAAGAAGGATCACCATGATTGGAGCTGGTGGCCTTGCCGCGATGCAGGCCCGCTGTCGTTCAACAAATCGACCGCTCCCTTTGAGCCTTTCAAGGACGACCTCACTTATCTCCAGGGGCTGGATCACGCCGGGGGATGGGCTCTTGGTGGTCACAGCAGTGGCGATGTTTTTGCGACCGGAGCGGATATGGTGGGGACGCAAAAGACCAATGCCATTTCCATCGATCAGGTCGCCGCGAAAGTTCATGGTCACAAAACCCGCTTCTCTTCGTTGGTTTTGGGAACGGAAGGTGGAACGGGTTCCTACGGATCAAGCAAGACCCTGTCCCATCGCGGGCCCGGTCAGCCCATTCCGTCGATGCACAAGCCGCAGGAGATTTTCAACTCCCTCTTCAATCCCTACGCCGGCAAAGGAGTGGAGCAGGTTCGTCGCGGACTGAAGCGCGATGCCAGCGTTCTAGATCTCATGCGGGAGCACAGCAATAGCTTTCAGAAAAAGCTGGGCCATGAGGATCGGGAGAAGATGGAAGAGTATCTCGAGTCGATCCGCTCTCTGGAAAAACGCGTCGAGCGCACCAGCGAGTGGACTCACAAACCCTTGCCCAAGGTGGACACCAAGGGATTGAACCTCGAAGTCTCCCACAAGGATCCACAGGAATACATTCGTTGCATGTATGACCTGATCTATCTCGCCTTCCAAACGGACTCGACCCGTTACGCCACTCTCATGCTCGAGAGCGAACAATCCCAGAGCAGCGAGATGTGGAATTACGCCACTTACGTGTTGGGCTACAAAGGAGCCACTCACGACATTGCCCACAAACGTCCGGCCGACTTTTCAGGCCAATGGGACCGTTGGCGTGCCGAACAGCATGCCTATTTCCTCAAGCGTTTGCGCGACACTCCGGAAGGAGACGGCAACATGCTGGACCGGACCGCGGTCATTTGGGGGTCGGCCCACCCGCATGCCTCGCACAGTACCAAGAACTATCCCATCCAGGTGGCCGGCGGACGGAAGCTTGGTCTCAAACACGGCAATCTGCATTCCTTTCAGGGAGCGAAGAAGGTGCCTTTGGCCAATCTCTTCACGACCGTTTTGAATAGTCTGGATGTTCCCACCGAAAAGTTTGCCGACAGCACCGGCGAGATGACCGAGATCAAGGCGTAGGACCATGAAAGTCCTGATTTGTCTTTTCGGGATTCTCTTTGGAGCCTTCGCGACAGGAGCCGAGCTCCCGCGGGTGTTGGTCCTGGGCGATTCCGTTTATCGCGAGGTTGTCTCCGGCGGCAAGGCCCTCGTGCAAGGTCGGGTGCAGATCGAGTTTCCCACTCTGCCCGAGGGTGAGGTCTTTCATTCGGAAAATCTCCTCAGGAATCTCGATCAACTTCTGGGCGAGGGAAACTGGGACCTGATTCATTTCAATGTCGGACTCGGTGATCTCATTCATCGCGCTCCGGGGATGAAGTCCTTCCGCGTGATGCCGCGTTATGCCGGGGGAGTGAGGGCCACCTCGCCGGACGATTATGAAAAAAACCTCCGGGCGATTGTCACTCGTCTGAAGAAGACGGGCGCCAAGTTGATTTGGGGAACCACCACTCCGATTCGTTCCAATCCGTCGGACCTTTTTGAGATGGGGTCCGAAGTGAAATACAACGAGATCGCTGCACGGATCATGGCGGAGGAGAAGGTGAAGGTGAACGATATGTATTCTTTCGTGGTGGGTCTGATCGATATGTCCAAGCCCGCTCCTCATGCGGCCGATCCCTTTTCTTTTGATCGAAAGCCCATCTTTCCGCCGGTGGTGCGGAGCATCTTGCGCGAGCTGAATTTGCTCACTCCGATCAAGGGTCCGTTGAAGGTGTTTCTGATGGTGGGAGGAACCAATGTTTTTGGAGGAGGAACGGTGGCCGATTCGCGCAAGCCGCGGGCAGGTGCTCCGGCAGGATCGCTGGATCATCTCGTCCTCAACCCCAAGACCGCGAAGCAATTTGGCCATTTGATCAAAGAGGATGGCAGCTGGGCCACCCGGTCCGATGTTTGGGTTCAATTCAATCAACGCGCTCCAAAGTCGGGCGCTCTGGGAATTGGTTACGGAGGACCCGGTTATGCCCGGGGAATTGGTCCCGAGCTGGGACTCGGTCATGTTCTTGGAGACCAGTTTGACGAGCAGGTCCTGATCCTGAAAATTGACCTCGGAAATCCTTCGGTTTCCACAGATCTCAATTCAAAGGGGAGGTCCTATGGTTCGTTGATCAAGCAGATTCAGGACTCCACCGGCGCGCTGGCCAACAAGTTTCCCGACTACCTCGAGGGGTCGAAGTTTGAGTTCGCGGGTGTGGTTCTCGATCTTGGCGAGAAGGACAAGGATGCGGCTGCCCTCGAAAAACAGCTCCCGGTTTTCATCATGGATCTCCGCAAGGAACTCGGGGTTTCCGACCTGCCGCTGGTAATTTTGGGGACGGGCAAAGGGGGAGTTTCCGAGACCCAGTTTCCAAAGATTCTCGAGGCCCAGCGTCGGGTGGCGGCTTTGCCCGACCTGCGCAAGTCGGTGCGATTTGTCGATACGAGACCGTTCTGGCCTCCCGAGGATGAACGAAACTCCTATCGAAAGCCCACCTTTGAGGGTTGGTATCAACATGCCGGGAGTTTTTACGGGATTGGAGATGCCGCTGGAAAGGCTCTGCTGGAAATGATCAACTAAGGATCAAATGAGCGTGTTCCGAATTCTCCTCTGCTTCGTGTTCTTGTCGGGCGTAGTCACGGGAAAAGAGTTTCGGGTGAGTTCCGAGCGGGCTCCCATCATTCCCCGTGAGTTCCGGGCGGCCTGGGTGGCCAGCGTTTACAATATCGACTGGCCCTCTCGAGCGGGTTTGCCGGTGAAAACCCAGCAGACGGAGATGATCGCCATCCTTGATCGGTTGGCTTCGATGAAGATGAACGCGATCATCTTCCAGGTCAGGCCCAACGCGGATGCTCTTTATCAATCACGAATCGAGCCGTGGAGTAGCTGGGTCAGCGGAAAGCAGGGACGGGCTCCGGGGTATGACCCGCTTGCTTTTTGCATTCAACAGGCTCACGCAAGGGGGATCGAAGTTCATGCCTGGTTTAACCCTTTCCGGGCCTTGCCCAACGCAAGCATGGCCGCGGCATCGAATCATGTCACGCGGACCCATCCGTCGGTGATTCGCAACTACAAGACCTACAAGTGGATGGACCCGTCTGTGCCTTTCACCCAGCAACGGGCCCTCTCGGTGATCATCGATGTCGTGAACCGTTATGATGTCGATGGGGTTCACATTGATGATTACTTTTATCCCTATCCCAATGTCGATGCCCAGGGGAGGGCGACTCCGGTTTTTCCGGATGGCAAGACTCCGGCGCAGCGAAGGGCCGCTTCCGACCGCTTTGTGCAAGCGATGTATCGCCAGGTGAAAGCCAAGAAGCCTTGGGTTCGCGTCGGCATCAGTCCCTTTGGAATCTGGCGTCCGGGGGTGCCGGAAGGAACGACCGCCAGCATTGATGCCTACGAGCATCTCGCTGCCGATTCACGCAAGTGGTTGGCGCAGGGATGGTGCGACTACCTTTCGCCCCAGCTTTACTGGCGCATCGAAAGCCCGCAGAGTTTCACCCGCCTTCTGACGTGGTGGCGGGCACAGGGAAGTCGACCGGTATGGCCCGGAATTGCAGCTTCCCGGATTGGTTCGAGCGAGGATCCGGGGCGACCGGCGTCCGAAATTGTCAATCAGGTCTCTCTGTCCCGGCAGGTCGGCAGAAACTACGTCGGTCATGTTTTCTGGAGCATGAAATCCCTCATGCAAAACCGTGGCGGAGTGAACACTCAATTGGTGAGGAACTTCTACCAACAAGCGGCCTTGGTGCCACCGATGCCTTGGATCAGTCGCAAGGCTCCGGCCACCCCGGCGGTCAAAGCAAGACGGTCGGGCAAAAATACGGTTGTGTCGTGGAGCAAGGTGCCCGGGTGTTCCAAGTACGCCATTCAGGTCCGGGTGGGGAGAATCTGGCGTCTCAGTTCCGTGACTGCTGGAACCAAGCTGACGCTTCGCGGGGAACCCGACGCCATCGCGGTGAGTGCGGTGGACCGTTACGGGAACTCGAGCAACCCACGCGTGGTGGCAAAGTAGTAAAGTACGAAACTCGCCTTACTTCTGCGGCATCATGTAGCCGAGGTAGGTGATGAGATTCTTGCGCATGTCGCGGCGCTCCACGATGGAGTCGATCAATCCGCAGTTGAGCATGAACTCGGCGGTCTGGAAGCCCGGGGGCAGATCCTGGTGGGTGGTTTCCTTCACCACACGCGGACCGGCGAATCCAATCATGCATTTCGGTTCGGCGATGTTGATGTCGCCGATCGTTGCAAAAGAAGCCGTGACCCCGCCGGTGGTGGGGTGGGTGAGAATGGAAATGTAGGGAAGCTTCGCCTCGGAATGAAGAGCGAGGGCTCCACAGGTTTTGGCCATTTGCATGAGCGAGAGCATGCCTTCCTGCATGCGGGCGCCCGAGGAAGAGGAAAAAACGAGAATGGCTCTTTTTTCAGCAGTGGCTTGTTCGATGGCCCGCGTGATCTTCTCACCCACCACCGAGCCCATGGATCCGGCGAAAAATTTGAAGTCCATCACCGCGACCATCGCCGGATGACCGCCGATCTCCATCTTTCCAGTGACCACGGCATCGTTGAGACTGGTCTTTTCCCGGAGGAGAGCGGTCTTTTCGGAGTAATTTGCAAAGCCCAGCGGGTTGGTGGAAATGAGATCGGTTTCCGTTTCCTCAAAAGTTCCTTCGTCAGCAATCATGGTAATCCGCTCCCGGGCACCGAGGAGGAAATGGTGCGAGCAATGCGGACAAACCAGATCGTTTTGCTTGAGATCAAGGGTGTGGATCATCTCGCCGCAGTCGGGGCACTTGATCCACAGGTCGTCAGGAACGCTCTCGCGGTGGCGTGAGGCTTTCTTGATTCGGGGCTTCTTGAAGATTCCCATGCGCGGAGGCTAGGTGGGAATGCGGGGGAGCGAAAGGGCAATTTGTCGGGAGTGATCGGTTCGCATGAGGTTCCGGGAGAGCTTTTTGCTGTGCTGACCGACCACGGGCGGTCATCGTTTCCCGCGTGAAAAAGAGGTGTTGCGTCCTGGCCTTGGCGTCATTGGTGGTTTCAAGCTGTGGAACCGGGCCGCCGATTAGAAAGGACTCCAGATTGGTGGTGAAGGAAGTCCGGATTCCCAAGGACGAGCCGTGGATCTCACGATTTGCACGACACACCTGGATGGATTACCGGCCGAACCCTCAGGGGCCACGGCGTCGCATCGAAATCGTCAACAAAAGCAGCGGATTGGTGCATCGTGAGATTTCGGAGGAGGATTTTGCCGCCAAGTCGCGCTGGGGCGAAAAGGTCGTCATTCTCGGGCAGTCGGATGGCCAGGCCCACCCCGATTTCGCCAGCGACATCGCGCGATTCGCAGATTCCTACGACACTTCCGGGTACCGGGCCTACCCCGGACCCAACAGCAACACCTTCGCTGAAAATCTGCTTCGAAAGGTGCCTGCCGTTTCCGCAGTGCTTGATCACAACGCGGTGGGGAAGGAATGGGGATTTTACGCCGGCCCAACGGCCGGAGGAACGGGTGTCGAGCTACAGACTCCGTTGATCGGCGGAGCGATTGGTTTGCGTGAAGGGGTCGAGTTCAGTTTGATTGGGCTGAGTGGCGGCGTTTCCCTTTTTCCTCCTTCTCTCAAGATTCCCTTCCTTCCTCCGCTGCCGCGCTGGTAGGTTTTTAGCGTCCCTCCGGCATGACCGGGAGCAATTGAAGCAACATCTGGTATCGCTCTGCGTTAAAGGGACGCTCTTCGGTGCTCATCGCTTCCAACTCGTCGGCGAGGCAAAAGGCCAGCATGGCCCGGGCTTCTTCCTCCTCGATGTCCGGTTCCTGGAGGATTCGTTTGAAAGCCTCGCGCACGTAGGGAGTCTCAGGGGACTCCAATTGTTCGGCGATGGCGGGAAGGAGATGGGCAACGGCTTCGTCCATGGATCGGAAAGGTCATGAAAAAAGGCGGCACCGCGAAGTGCCGCCTTTTGGAAAGTGGAATGATTCCAGACTTAGCCGCGGGTGGGCTTCTTGGCACGACGAACGGTGCCGAAACGCTTCTGGAATTTGTCGATCCGACCTTCGGTATCAACGAACTGCTTCTGTCCGGTGAAGAAGGGGTGGGAGTCTGCGGTGAGACCCATGGAAATCACGAAGTGCTCGACGCCGTCGATTTCCTCGGTCTTGTCCGACTTGGCGGTGGATCGGGTGATGTAACGATGTCCCGTGGTCATGTCCTGGAA
This sequence comes from Akkermansiaceae bacterium, assembly GCA_050049035.1. Taxonomy (GTDB): domain Bacteria; phylum Verrucomicrobiota; class Verrucomicrobiia; order Verrucomicrobiales; family Akkermansiaceae; genus SW10. The sequence continues at coordinate 7,025 of JASFWU010000128.1, forward strand.
GACGACGGGATGATAATCAGGATGGATGTCTTTTTTCATGGGATGCCCTTAAAGTTCGGGTTGCGACGTTTCCGACGCCGCGCGGGCGGGTAGTTGTCGCAAATTTCCCTCGCTGTCAACAGGATTCCAGCCTATTCCCGCCGCGGAAATGAAGCTGACCTCATTCGCGACGATGGACCCGAATTTACTGGTCGGGCTGGTCAATACCGAGCTGCGGAACCATTCCTCGTCGCTCGATGACCTCTGCAAGACTCACGGAATAGACGAAAAATCCCTCCGCGAGGCTCTCGCAGCCGCGGATTTCCATTTTAACGA
>JASFWU010000130.1:0-7246 GCA_050049035.1 Akkermansiaceae bacterium
CGGACTCGGCCTGACTCTCCCGCAGTTCCTACGCATGGAAGCGCAGGCCCAGCAAAAACATTACAAAACCCGCGAAGGAGTCGCTCAATCAGTGATTCAGATCTTCCTGCCCGGAGGCATGGCCCATCAGGAGTCGTGGGATCCCAAACCTTATGCCCCAAGCGAATACCGGGGGCCGTTTGGCACCATCAACACCTCCATCAAGGGGATTAAGTTCAGTCAAAACCTGAAACACACGGCCAAGATCGCCGACAAAATGACGGTCATCCGTTCGATGGCACACGGTGAGGCCGCACACGAACGCGGCACTCACAACATGTTCACCGGCTACCGCCCTTCCCCGGCCCTCACTTTCCCGTCCATGGGGTCGGTCGTTTCGCACGAGCTTGGTACCCGCAACAATCTCCCGCCTTACGTCTGCGTTCCCAACGTCCCGAACGAGTTTGCCAATTCCGGATACCTTTCCTCGGCCTTTGGACCTTTTGCGATTGGAGCCGAACCCTCACGGGGCGATTTCAAGGTGCGGGACCTGAACCTTCCCGGGGGAGTCACCGAAGAGCGGTTCAACCGTCGTCAGTCCCTCCTCGAGACCGTCGACAACCACTTCAAGACCCTCGAGGAGTCCGATGCCCTCGACTCGATGGATGCCTTTTACCAGCATGCCTACAAGCTCATCTCCTCCCAGGAGGCCCGCGAGGCTTTCAATCTCAAGGCCGAGCCTGAGGCCATGCGCAAGCGTTATGGCATGAACACTCCGGGGCAACGGATGCTGCTGGCCCGCCGTCTGGTGGAAGCCGGAACACGCTTCGTTTCCCTCACCGCCGGAGGCTGGGACCACCACGACAACATCAAGAACGGCATCGAGCGAAATCTCCCTCCCGTCGATCAAGCTATTGCTGCTCTCATCTCCGACCTCGACGAACGAGGCCTTCTCGATTCAACCCTCGTGATGGTCACCTCGGAATTCGGGCGCACCCCGAAGATCAACGGCACCGGTGGTCGCGATCACTGGCCCCGTGTTTTCTCGGTCGGTCTCGCCGGCGGAGGGATCCACCGCGGGCTCGTCCACGGCAGTTCGGATTCGCTCGGTGGAGAGCCTGACGAAGACCAGGTGGGCATCGAGGATCTCGCTCAAACGGTCTACAACCAGCTGGGTATTACCGGTGACAAGGAACTGATGGCACCCGGCGACCGACCGATCGAGATTGTCGATGGCGGACGGGTATTGGACGAAATTCTCGCCAAGAAAGCTTAAACCACATCGAACGATGTTTCGCTCGTTCCTGATTCTGCTGGTCACTGCGATGTGGGCTTCGGCCTTCAGCCCCGAACTCTCCCGGGTTGAACCCCGGGGCGGCCAACGTGGCACCGAGGTCAAGATCACCCTCATTGGGAAGCGCCTCTACGAGCCTTCCGAACTCCTCCTTTATCATCCTGGTATCACCGTCAAATCGCTGAGCAAAGGGAAGGATGACACAAGGGCGGAAGCTGTCCTGGTCATTGCGCCGGATTGTCCTCTTGGTGAGCACCCGATGCGACTCCGCTGCAAGAGCGGATTCTCCTACATGCGGACTTTTTGGGTCGGGCAGTTCCCGACCGTCATGGAGAAATACGAGACGATTAATGATCGCCGCCGTGACCTGAACAACACCTTCGATTCTCCCCAGGATGTTCCCCTGAACTCGACTGTCCAGGGCGTGGCCGATCGTGAGGACGACGACTACTACCGCGTTCAGTGCAAAAAAGGACAACGCCTGTCGGTTGAAGCTGAAGCGATGCGCCTGGGGCGGGTGATGTTTGATCCCTACGTCGCCATCCTCGACAAGAATCGTTTTGAGCTCGCCGTGAACGATGATTCACCCCTGCTGAAACGGGATTGTGCTGCCTCCATCATTGTCCCGGAAGATGGTGCCTACACCGTGGTCATCCGGGAATCTTCGTACGAAGGAAACCCGAGTTCGCAATACCGCCTGCACATCGGGACCTTCCCCCGTCCCACCTCGGTCTACCCACCAGCCGCCAAACCCGGCAGCGAGGTCGAGTTTACATTCACCGGAGATCCCACCGGTCCGCTAAAGCAAAAGATTAAGGTTCCCGACGCCCCTTTCCCCGCCTATGTCAACCATCAGGGCCAAAGTTCTCCTTCGGGGAATCTGGTCCACGTTTCATCGGTCGATTTCCTCAACGAATCAGGACAAAATCAAAACTACAAACAAGCACTTCCGCTTGAGAATCCTCCCTCCGCGCCATTTGCCTTCCACGGAATCATTTCCGAGCCAAACCAAACCGATTACTTCCGTTTCCGTGCCAAGAAAGGAGAAAGACTCCGCTTCCAGGTGCTGGCCCGTTCACTTCGCTCTCCCCTGGATAGCGTCCTCTCGGTTCGTCAGGCAGCGGACAACAAATACATCGGAGGGAACGATGACCAGGGCGGAGGCATTCCTGACAGCCGCTACGATTTCCAGGCCCCGGCCGATGGTGACTACGTCGTGAATATCCGCGACCAGCTGAAAAGAGGAGGCCCTTCCTTCACCTACCGGATCGAGATTCAACGTCGCGCTCCTTCTCTCTCCGCCACCCTTCCGCCTGCCGACCGGATCGACACGCAGAAGCACAAGATGATCGAGATCCCCCGTGGCAACCGTCTCGCGATCGTCCCCAATATCACGCGAGCCAATCTGGGGTGTGATGTCGTCTTTCACGCGCCCAATCTTCCCGCCGGGGTCACCGCTCACTCGCAGACCATTCCACGCAGTCTCGGGAATATGCCGGTTTTGTTCGAAGCCAAAGCAGACGCTCCAATTGAAGGAGGGCTGTATCAGTTTGAAATCGAAGACCCGAAAACCAAGACCCGCGGACCTTTTAACGAAAAAATCTCCCATCTTTACGTGAACAACCAGGGTGATTACCAGGTGACCCATACCAAAAAGATATCGGTGGCAGTCATTGAAGAAGCCCCCTTTCATCTCGACCTCTTTGTTCCGCCGGTGCCGCTCGTTCGCAATGGCACCACCAACCTAAAAATCACGGCCCGTCGCGCCGAAGGCTTTGACAAGAAAATCCGCGTGGTCCTTCCATGGAAACCTCCCGGGGTGGGTTCGCCGGTCAGCGTGGATATCCCTGCCGGCAAGAATGAAGCCATCCTGACCCTGAACGCCAACGGCGATGCTCCCGTGGCAGAATGGCCCCTGGTGGTCACCGGCGAATCTGTCACCGACAAAGGCGTGATCCGCGCTTCGTCTGCCTTTGCCAAACTCCAGGTCTCCGAGCCTTTCGTTCAGGTTTCGCTCGAAATGGCCGCCACCAATCCGGGAAAAGACACCTCGGTGATCGCCAAAGTTGAGCAGCTCGAGGCCTTTCCGGGCGATGCCCGCGTCATCCTTCATGCACTTCCGCACGGAGTCACTTCGCAGGAACAGAAGATCACCTCGGGGAGCGAAGGAATCACCTTTCCCTTGAGCGTGACGAAGGAGGCCCGCAAAGGGAAACACGCCAATCTTTTCTGTCAGGTCATCATCACCAAAGATGGCCACCCCATCTCCCACAATGTCGGTCACGGAGGAATCCTCCGCATTGACCCACCCCCGCCTGCTCCGAAAAAGCCCGCCCCCGTGGCCAAGAAGGAAAAGGAAAAACCCAAGCCTGCTCCCGCCGGCAAAAAGCCCCTGTCTCGTCTCGAGCAACTCCGCCAATCAGCTTCACAATGAAAGTTCCCACACTCCTGCTTTCCCTGACCGCTGCCGCATCAGCAACCTTCGAGCCCGCCCGTCTCGTCCTCGAGCATTCCTGTTTGGAGTGCCACAATGAAAAAAAGGACAAAGGCGGACTTCGTCTGGACTTAAAAGACAAGTTCTTCGCCGGCGGTGATTCCGGTAGCCCGGTTGATCTCAAGGATGCTGGAAAGTCCGAGCTCCTTCGCCGGGTTCTTCTTCCGCACGACGACGACGAGTTCATGCCTCCCTCTTCGAAGAAGACGAAGCGCCCTCCTCTGACCAACGAAGAGATCGGTCATCTTCGAAATTGGATCACCGCTGGCGCTCCGTGGCCGGACGGAACTGTTTTGCAACATCGCGAGCGAACGGCTCCGCTGGAAAACCCGGATCAACCGGATCCGGAACTCGCTTCCATCGCGGTTTATCCGACTTCGGTGAATCTGGAAAACAAGCGGGATTTCCATCGACTGATCGTTCTCGCCACCGACAAGAACGCCGTCACCCGGGATGTCACTGCTGCGGCACGACTCGTCATCGCCGATCCGACCATCACGAAACTGGACGGATCTACTCTCCTTCCGCAGAAGGACGGCGCCACTGAAGTCCGGGTCATTTTCCGGGGCAAGGAGCTGACTGTTCCGGTCACGGTCAAGAATGCCGCACAATCACGTCGCATCAGTTTTCAACAGGACGTCATCCCGGTTTTCACCGCTTCAGGATGTAACACCGGAGCCTGCCATGGTTCCGCCAGGGGGCAGGACGGCTTCATGCTTTCGCTCTTTGGTTACGATCCCAAAGGCGACTACCACCGGCTTACCCGTGAACTGGCCGGACGCCGCCTCAACCTGGCTCTCCCGGAGGACTCGCTCCTTCTGACCAAGGCGATCGGCTCGGTTCCCCACACCGGCGGACAGCTCTTCGAGAAAGACTCCGATGCTTATCGTACTTTGCTCGAATGGGTTAACGATGGCGCGCATTACGACCCTGCCGAAATTGCCCTTCCGGTCAAAATCGAGGTCGAACCCAAACAGTTCCTCCTTGAAGGAAAGGACAAGAAAATCCCTCTGACGGTGAAAGCAACCTACTCGGACGGGACTGATCGCGATGTCACCAACCTTTCCACCTTCACCTCTTCAAATGACAACTCGGTCGGAATCGATCCTCGCACCGGGGTGGCCTTTTCCAAGACCCGCGGTGAGGCCTTTCTGATGGCCCGCTTCCACACCTTCACCGAAGGTTCACAGGCCATTGTAATTCCCGATGGTTTGAAATACACCAGACCTCAGCTCCAGGCATTCAACTACATCGACACGCACGTGCACGAGAAACTGCATCGCCTGCGCATCATCCCCTCCGAAATCTGCAGCGATGAGGTGTTCATTCGCCGCGTCTACCTCGACATCATCGGACTCCTTCCTTCCGAAGAAGAACTCCAGGCATTCATCGCCGATACCAATCCGAAGAAGCGCGAGGCCCTCGTCGACCAGTTGTTGGGTCGCAAGGATTTCACCGACCTCTGGGTGATGAAGTGGGCCGAGCTTTTGCAGATCCGCACGACCGGAAACAACGGAAACGATGTCACCTACAAGTCGGCCTTGCTCTGGTATGAATGGCTGCGCGGCCAGGTTGCCAACAACCGTCCCTTCAACGAGGTCGTCCGCGATCTCCTTTCGGCCACCGGCGGCTCCTACGACAATCCCGCCACAAACTTCTTCAAGTCCGAACAGGACATCAAGAAACTCACCGAAAATGTCGCCCAGGTTTTCATGGGCACTCGGATCCAGTGTGCCCAGTGTCACAACCACCCCTTCGACCGCTGGACGATGGACGACTACTACGGCTTTGCCTCCTTCTTTACCCAGGTGAAGCGGAAGCGCGGCGAAGACCCCACCGACATGATCATTTTTGATGGAGGTGGTGAGATCAAGCACCCCGTCACCAACCAGAACGCCATCCCAACCTATCTGGGCGGAGGCCCCGCTGAAGTCATAGGAATCACGCGACGTCGGGCGATGGCCGAGTGGCTGACCAAGCCGGGCAATCCATGGTTCGCCAAGAATACCGCCAACATCATTTGGTCCCACTTCTTCGGTATCGGCATCGTTGACCCGGTGGATGACGTGCGGGTCTCGAATCCCGCCACCAACCCGGCCCTTCTCGAGGCTCTTGGTCAGAAGTTCACCGAATACAACTTCGATATGAAGCGGCTGGTGCGCGACATTTGCACCTCGCGCACCTACCAACTCTCCACTCGGGCAAACGAAACAAACGCGTCGGATACCAACAACTTTGCCAAGGCAAGAATCCGACGGATGAGGGCCGAGGTCCTTCTCGACACCCTTGCCCAGGTCACCAAGACCCCGAACAAGTTCCGCGGCCTCCCCCTCGGGGCACGTGCCGTCAACATTGCCGACGGAAACACCTCGACCTACTTCCTCACCACCTTTGGCCGGGCTACCCGGAAAACCGTTTGCTCCTGCGAAGTCAAGATGGAGCCCAATTTGTCCCAGGCACTCCACCTTTTGAATGGTGACTCGGTCACCAACCGGATCTCACGAGGACGGGTCGTTCAGGAAATGTTGAAGGAAAAAAAGGAGCCGATTGAAATCGTCGACTCACTTTATCTCCGCACCCTTTCACGGAAGCCCACCGAGAATGAGGTCTCTGCGCTGAATCATTCCATCGCCAATGCCAAGGACCCAAATGAAACGCGCATGGTCCTTGAGGACATTTTCTGGGCCTTGCTCAATTCCAAGGAATTCCTCTTCAATCATTGATCGACATGAACCTCCGCGCCGCCAGTCTGATCATCCTTTCGTTGACCGGATCCGCCTATTCGGCTGACAAGATCACCTACGATGATCATATTTTTCCCATCTTTGAATCGAAGTGCCTGAATTGCCATAATCCGGACAAGAAGAAAGGCGATCTCGATCTCTCGACCTACATCGGCACAATGGCCGGTTCGTCAGGAGGAAAAGTCGCACTGGCCGGTGACGGCGGCTCGTCAAAGCTCTTCACAGTTTCCGCGCATACCGAAGAACCGGTGATGCCCCCCGAAGGGGAAAAGATTGCCAAGAAGGATGCTGACCTGATCCGGGCTTGGATTGATGGTGGACTTCTCGAAAACAAGGGATCCAAAGCCAAGAAGAAACAAAAACCGGCCTTCTCGCTTGCGGCTGTTCCAACCGGCAAGAAACCCGAAGGTCCCCCACCCATGCCAGACGAAGTTCTTTTGGAACCGGTGGTCACCCCCGGGCGCGCCACCGTGGTGGCTGATATGGAGAGCAGCCCGTGGGCACCATTGCTCGCAGTGACCGCACCCCGACAGGTCCTCCTTTATCATACGGATACCCTCGAGTTTGTTGGGGTTCTCCCTTTTCCAAAAGGAAATCCGGAAACCCTCTCCTTTCATCCATCCGGAAATTATCTCATCGCCGGAGGTGGAATCGGAGGGAAGTCGGGATCAACGGTCACCTGGGATGTCACCACTGGTAAGGTGCTGATGACGATGGGACGCGAGTTCGACTCCG
>JASFWU010000132.1:0-7209 GCA_050049035.1 Akkermansiaceae bacterium
CCCGCATTTACGAGGCAATCGTGAAAGGGGACAACCAACTGGAAGCCGGAACTCCCGAGAGTTTCAACGTTCTCATCAAAGAGATGCAGTCACTTGGTCTCGATGTTCGGCCCGGACGATCCGGTTCGGAGCCGGGCGCGAAAGCGAGCGACGACTTCTCCCTCGATGATCTCACCCTTTAATCAACACAACCCAGAACCCAAAGCTACTAGCAATCTAGTAACTCAATAACCAACTACCTGATAACTTACCCATGAGTGTTGAAACCAATCTTCGCGAACTTTACGGAGTCGATCAAAAGCCTGATCCCTTTGACCAGGTCTCGATCACCGTGGCCAATCCCGAGACCATTCGCAGCTGGTCCCGCGGTGAGGTCCTGAATCCGGAAACCATCAACTACCGGACCTTCAAACCTGAAAAGGGAGGTCTCTTCTGCGAGCGCATCTTCGGACCGACCCGTGACTGGGAATGTGCGTGTGGAAAATACAAGCGCATCAAGCACAAGGGCGTGATCTGCGACCGTTGCGGTGTTGAGGTCACTCTCAGCCGTGTCCGTCGTGAGCGCATGGGCCACATCGATCTGGCCGTGCCCGTCTCGCACATCTGGTTCTACAAGTGCATGCCTTCCCGCATCGGTCTTGTTCTCGACATGACCGCCCGCGAACTCGAGCGCGTCATTTACTACGAAGACTACCTCGTCACCGAGCCTGGCAAGACCGCTCTCGAGCGCGGCCAGCTTCTGACCGAAGGTGAGCTTCGGGACGCCGAGGAAGATTACGGTGATGAAGCCTTCCGCGCCGGAATGGGTGCCGAGGCCATCCGCGATCTTCTTTCGCAGGTCAACCTCGAGGAGCTCATCGTCGAGCTTGAAGAGGCCATGGAGGCAACCCGCTCCAAGCAGAACCGCAAGAAGCTCGCCAAGCGCCTCAAGCTGGCCCGTGGTTTCCTGCAGTCGAACTCCCGTCCCGAGTGGATGATCATGACCGTTCTTCCGGTCATCCCGCCGGACCTACGTCCGCTGGTACCCCTCGAAGGTGGCCGCTTTGCGACTTCCGATCTTAACGACCTCTATCGTCGTGTCATCAACCGGAACAACCGTCTCCGCAACCTGATGCAGCTGAAGACCCCCGAGGTCATCATCCGCAACGAGAAGCGCATGCTCCAGGAGGCTGTCGATGCTCTCTTCGACAACGGTCGCCACGGCCGTGCCGTCACCGGAGCCGGAAACCGCGCTCTCAAGTCGCTCTCCGACATGCTCAAGGGTAAGGGTGGACGTTTCCGTCAGAACCTCCTCGGTAAGCGCGTGGATTACTCCGGCCGTTCCGTGATCGTGATTGGACCCGAGCTCAAACTTAACCAGTGCGGTCTTCCCAAGAAGATGGCCCTCACTCTCTTCGAGCCGTTCATCATCCGTCGACTCAAGGAGCTGGGCTATTGCCACACCGTGCGCTCGGCCAAGAAGATGATCGACCGCAAGACCACCGAGGTCTGGGATATCCTTGCTGAAGTGACCAAGGGACACCCGGTTCTCCTAAACCGCGCGCCGACCCTTCACCGTCTTTCGATCCAGGCGTTCGAGCCGGTCCTCATCGAGGGTTCCGCGATCCGTCTGCACCCGCTCACTTGCGGGGCTTACAATGCGGACTTCGACGGTGACCAAATGGCGGTGCACGTTCCTCTTTCGGTGGAAGCTCAGATGGAGGCCCGTCAGCTCATGCTGGCGACCAACAACATCTTCTCGCCCGCGAGTGGACGTCCGGTCATTACGCCTTCCCAGGATATTATTTTGGGAACCTACTACCTCACCTGGGCCAAGATCCGCAACGTCAAGGACATCGAGAAGCAGGGACACCTTCCGCTCTTCGAGAACACCACCGAGGTGGAATTCGCGATCGCCAACCGCAAGCTCGATTACCACCAGTACATCCGCCTGCGCAACCCGGACTTCGAGAAGGACACCGTCTTCGGTGATTCCAAGTCACGCGTCATCGAGACCACTCCGGGCCGTGTTCGTTTCAACGAAATCTGGCCTGAAGGAGTTGGCTTCTTCAACGCCAACGTCGGGAAGTCGCAGCTGGGTGACATCATCTGGCGCTGCTACCAGCGTGCCGGAGGCAAGGCCACCGTGGCGACCATGGACAAGCTCAAGGAACTCGGCTTCAAAGAGGCAACTCGTTCCGGTTGCTCGATCGGTATCGTCGATATGGTGATTCCCGAGGAGAAGCCCGAGGAGCTCAAGCAGGCCTACGCCGACGTCGAGGTCGTCAACAAGCAGTATCGTAATGGTGTCATCACCAACGGTGAGCGTTATCAGAAGGTGGTCGATATCTGGACCCGTGCCGGAGACAACATCGCCAACGCCCTCTATCGCAAGCTCGAGTTCAACGAAGGTAAGGAGAAGGCCAATCCGCTTTACATGATGGTCGACTCCGGTGCCCGGGGTAACAAGAACCAGATCAAGCAGCTTTCCGGAATGCGCGGCCTCATGGCCAAGCCCTCCGGTGAGATCATTGAGCGTCCGATCACCTCGAATTTCCGTGAAGGTCTCTCGGTGCTTGAATACTTCATCTCGACCCACGGTGCCCGGAAGGGACTTGCCGATACCGCGCTGAAGACTGCTGACTCCGGATACATGACCCGTAAGTTGGTCGACGTTTCCCAGGATGTCATCATCACCGAACCTGACTGTGGCACGGAGAAGGGCATCACCGTTCACGCGATTTACTCGGGTGACGAGGAAGCCGCTTCCCTTCAGTCCCGGATTTACGGCCGGACGTCTTGCGAGACCATCAAGGACCCTGTCAGTGGTGAGGTCATCGTCAAGAAAGGCCAGTTGATGGACGAAGCGACTTCGATCGCTGTTGAAAACATCGGTCACGAGCGCCTCAAGATTCGCAGCCCGCTCACTTGTGAGTCCGAGCGCGGGATTTGTCAGACCTGCTACGGTCTGAACCTCGCAACCGGGAAACTTGGTAAGATCGGTGAAGCGGTCGGCATTATCGCCGCCCAGTCGATTGGTGAGCCGGGAACCCAGCTGACCATGCGGACCTTCCATTCCGGTGGGGTGGCCTTTGGTGCAACCAAGCAGCCTGAGGTCAAAGCCAAGAGCAAGGGTGTCGCTTACTACAAGGACCTCCGCACCGTTGAGGACGTCGATGGAAACTTCGTGGTCCTCAACAAGAACGGATCGCTTTCCGTTCGAGACAAGGATGGCCTTGAGCTGGAGTCCTACAATGTCGTGATTGGTTCGGTGATTTCAGTTGCCGATGGTGGCGATGTTAAGAAGGGCCAGACCATCCTGACCTGGGATCCCCACTCAGTTCCCATTATCGCCGAGTCCGGTGGTAAGGTTGAATTCCGTGACATGATCACCGGGATTACCATTGCCTCCGAAACCGACAAGGCGACCGGCAAGAAGGGTCTGACCGTCACTGAGCACAAGGAGGATCTTCACCCGCAGATCGTGATCGTTGATCCGAAGTCCGGCGACGTTCTCAACAGCTACTCCATTCCGGTGGGGGCTCACCTTTCGGTGAAAGAGAACAGCAAGATTGCAGGCGGAACGCAGCTTGCGCGGACTCCGCGTAAGGTGGCCAAGACCGGTGACATCACCGGTGGTCTTCCCCGGGTGGCCGAGCTCTTCGAAGCACGTCGTCCGAAGGATGCCTGTGTCATTGCCAAGCTCGATGGAGAGATCTCCTTTGGAGGCACCGTCCGTGGCAAGCGCAAGGTTATCGTAACCCACACCGAGTCCGGCGAAACCGCCGATCACCTCGTCCCGATGGGCAAGCACATGATCGTTGGTGAAGGCGACTCCGTGGTGCGTGGAGACCAGATCACCGAAGGACCGGTGGCTCCCGAGGATCTCCTCGAGGCTTGCGGTCCCCAGGCGCTGCAGGAACACCTCAACAACGAGGTGCAGACCGTTTACCGTTCGCAGGGTGTGGAGATCAACGACAAGCACATCGAGATCATCATCCGCCAGATGCTCCGCAAGGTGAAGATTACCGAGCCTGGTGATACCGAGTTCCTCTGGGGAGATCAGGTCGAGAAAACAACCTTCAATGCCGAGAACAAGCGTGTTGCTTCCGAAGGTGGTAAGCCTGCTGAGGCCGAGCCGGTTCTTCTTGGAATTACCAAGGCCTCGATCGAGACCGAGTCGTTCATCTCCGCGGCATCATTCCAGGACACCACCCGTGTTCTCACCGATGCGGCGACTCTTGGAAAAGTGGATACCCTCCGCGGCTTCAAGGAGAACGTCATTCTTGGCCACCTTATCCCGGCCGGAACCGGATTCCCGACTCACAAGGATTCGGAGTTCGAAATGACCGTTGAGGAGCCTGCGCCGGTTGTCGAGGAGACCGAAGGTGAAGGCGAGGGAGGCGAAGAGGCTCCTGCGGCTGAAGCTTCCGGAGAATAATACTCCCGATCATCCTGAACTTTGCAAAGCCCCGGAGCGCTCGTCGTTCCGGGGCTTTTCTATTTCAGGATTGCTGTTGGGACTGGCGGATACAGCGATATTGTCTTTCTCGATGAAGATTCCGCTTCTCCTATCAATCGTATGCGGTCAACAGAGTCTCCTCTGACATTTTTGCCAGAGGCCTGGCGTCTCTGGCTACTATGCAGCGGAAGATTGTAGATTGCTTGCGCTACGCTGGGCCGCAACCCAGTTGACCGGAAGAAGCGCTTCGAGTTCGTCTTCCGCAGGTTTGTGCATGAGTTTTTCAAACACCCATTCAAGATAGGCGTGCGGGTCCAGGTTGTGGCGGCGGATCTGCTCGACGAAGGTGTAGATGACGGCACTGCGCCAGCCGGTTTCTTCTCCTCCTATAAATGTCCAGTTTTTCGCACCCAGCTTGGTCGGGCGGATGGCTCCTTCGGTGTGGTTGTTATCAAACTCAATCTGTCCATCGTGGAAGCAGGGTTCAAGGTGCTTCCATTGGTCGAGGGCGTAGCTGAGGGCCTTCCCCAGTTTGCTTTTGGGAAGAATTCGACGGGTTTTTTGGAGGTGTTGGAAGAGTTTTTGAAGGTGCTCGTAGTGGCGGCGGGTTTGTTCCCAGCGAGCTTGTTGGCGTTCGAGCGGGGTGAAGCCTTTTGCTTTGAGCCTACGCTCGATGGCGTAAATTTTTCCCATTTGGTAGAGGATCCAGGCCGCTATTCTGGGATGGTCTTCTTTGGCTTCGAAAAATTTTCGCCGAATATGGGCAAGGCAGGCAACGGCGATGATAGCAAGGTCGGGGAAGCGTTCGATGAAGGTGCGGTAGGCTCGCAGGCCATCGCTTTGGAGGTAGCCGCTGAAGGATTGTTCTCCGTCGGGTGCGATGAGGACTCGGTCGAGGCAGGTGTTGGCCCGACTTTTGTGCCAGTCAAAGAACGGGCCGTGTTCGGGGTGATGGTAAACCCAGAAGTATCCGGTGGCGGTTCGGCCTTTGCCAGGCTCAAGGCAGGCGATGGGTGTTTCGTCGACTTTGAGGTACGAGGCTTGCCGGAGGTTGGTGGCGATGCGTTGGTAGAGGGGCAGCAGCAGGTCGGCAAGGTGGTCGTGCCAAATGCACATGTTGTTGCGGGTGATCTCGATGCCATGGCTGGCGAAGAGTCGCCATTGCTGACGGTAGAAGGGTTGGTGATAGCAGAATTTTTCGGTGAGCAGCAGAGCCCCGAGGCTGGGGGTGAGGACGCTGCCGGGAAGAAGGCAGGGTTCGAGGGGTGGCGTGAAGGGAATGGCGTCGGGATCGTTCTTGCGAACGTGGGTTTGGCGCTTGATGATTTCGCGGGTAAAGGTGGCGGGGCTGGCGTGAAGACGAACGCTGACCTCTTCGCTCAGGAGGCGGAAGTCCTCGGGGTTGGCGAGGACTTCTGGATCGGTGATGGTGCGCTCGATGGTGGGAAGGCCTTCAAGAGAGTTGAGGAGTTTATTGGTGCGTTTGGTGCGCTTGGGTTTGGTCATCTTAGCCGCCGGTGGTTCCTCGTTTCCATCGGCGGCTTCGGGCTTTTTTGTTTCTTCCTCAAGGAAGGCGAGGAGGAGTTGGTCGTGGCTCATTTTTTCGCTCTTGGCCCCGTATATGCGGGTGAGCAGTGCGGAGACGAGGGCTTTTTGGGTCTCGAGTTCGGCGCGAAGGTGAGCCACTTCGGCGGTGAGCTTTTCGATCTGTTGGTCTTTGGTGTCGATAGGATTTCAGGAAGCAAACGGTATGCCGATTGCTGACGAAAATGTTGCGTTTATCGTACTTCGAACCAAGGGCGTTGAAGTCCGTCACGTAGGTCGATGCCATCGGCCAGCATGGCGAGAGCGGTGGGTTTGAGGACGAGCTTCTGGCGGTCACCTTCAATATCGGCGGGCCAGCTGAAGGTGCCGCGCTCAAGACGTTTTGCAACGCACCAATACCCGGTTCCGTGGTGAGTAGGCCGGGGGAACTTCCTCCCCCAGCCTCTCGCAGAACCGGACGTGACACTCTCGCGTCATCCGGCTCCCATCATCCGGTCGCTGGTTTTCCCAACTTGTTCCAGTGAGTGAACAGTTCGGGCTTTCGGTGAGCAAGTCGCCCGAGCCAGTAAACGCTTCGGCGTTTGTGGCGTGCGAGTGGCTTGTATTTCCGACGAGCCCAACGTGCTAACTTCTGGTCCACGAGCTGGTAGACCTTCCGCATCTCCGTGGGGTAGAAGCTCCCATAGTAATTCCACCACCCTGCAAGAACCGGGTCGTAGAGCCGTGAGAGTTCCTCGATATCAGCCGGGGTCTGCCTCTGCAGGTTCCAGCTTTTGATGACGGCGCGCATCCTTTTGCAGGCCTCGGGGCTGGCCGCCGGCAGGTAGCTCGTAAAACGATCTCCGTTTGGGTTGACAGCTTGTCGAGGTCTGAAGGCAAACCCAAGGAATGTGAACTGGATAGGGACGCCTGTCGGACTCGCAGTCCGGTTGCTGTCCCTGCAGTAAACGATCTTGGATTTGTCGGGATGCATTTCCAGCCGACATTCTTTGAGTCGCTCGGCGATCCCGGCGAGAAGCTCTCGAGCTTCCCGCTGAGTCCGGCAGTGAACGACCGCATCATCAGCATATCGTGCAAAAGGACACTGCGGACGGGTCCGCCGCATCCACGCATCAAATGCGTAGTGCATGAACAAGTTCATCAGAAGCGGGCTGATCACTCCTCCTTGCGGAGTTCCCAGACTGCGACCTTCCAGCTCTCCTTCTCTCGAAAGAGTGGGAGCT
>JASFWU010000133.1:0-7208 GCA_050049035.1 Akkermansiaceae bacterium
CTGACGATCTTTCCCGATGCGCGCCCAGACCGGAACGGCAAGGTCTACTGGAAGGCCATCTATCGAGACCGCGAGGGGAAGCGGCGATACATCACGCGGGCCGACAAAAAAGACCTGATCTCCGCCGCCAAAACAAAGGCTCGCCAGCTCCACAATCAGTCATTTGACCTGGCCTGCCTTACCCGAGAGGAGGAGAAACTTTGCCGAGCATTCCTCGATCTCAAGCCAAGCTGGGATACCATCAACCTCCTCAGAGAAAGAAACGCCCGGGCTTCAATCTCCGCAAAAGATGCCTTTGATGAATTCATCGAAGTGAAGAAAGCCAATGCTGGACCTTCACCTCACCACGTGAGGGCGCTTCGCTCTCGAATATCCAGCGTTCTTAAACCCATTGAAGAAAATCCCCTCTCCTCGATCACTACTCAGGAATTGCAGACTCGGCTCGATGAACTCCCCTGGACTGATGTCACCAGGAAAAAGGCAATCGGTTCACTGGGGACCTTCTTTAATTGGGCTCAAAATCAAGGCTATGTCGGCGAGGGAAAGACCGCGCCTCAAAAACTCTCCATTCCAATCATCAAGAAGAAGACCCCGTGCACACTCTCTCCCGAGGAACTTTGGATTCTCATCAAGAACGTCAGCCCCGTGTATCTACCTTGGCTGGCCATATCCTCGCTTGCAGGCGTTCGTCGGGAGGAGCTTTACCCGAACAGTGGAAGTGAGAAGGCCGCATTGCAATGGGAGGATTTTGACTGGAAAGCTGGGTCAATCAATGTTCCTCCCGAAGTGAGTAAGACAAACCGTCGACGCCATATTCAAATCTGCGCATCCCTGCGAGATATCCTTTCCGACTTCCACCAATCTATCGGCCCTTGCTGTGAAGGCCCACCGCCAGAACGGTCGGTTAAGGGCGAGAGCGAAACCAAGCGATTGGGAGACTTGATTGGTGGATGGAGACCCAACGTCTTGAGGCACTCATTCGTGTCGTATCGATGCACACAGGCTGGATCTGTGACAGCTTCAAACGAGGCCGGAAACAGCGAAAGCGAGACTCGGTCATCCTACCTCGATCTCAAAACCCCAGAAGAGGCTGAAAAATATTTTGCAAACCCAGCGCAAACACAAACCGAACCCATCTCGTAACCAACTTCAAATCAACCCTTTAAAAGATCTGAAAAGTACCGGCGATGGGAATCGAACCCATACTCCCGAGGGAACACGATTTTGAATCGCGCGCGTCTACCAATTCCGCCACACCGGCCGGTTCTCTGAGGCGCGGAGTCTTGAAGAAGGCCCCGCCCCTGTCAAGCACCCGCGTGCAATCATTCGCCGGAAAATCCCACCACCGAGATTTTACCCTGGCGACACTTCTCGGCGATCTCCTCCCGACCCAAAAACAAGGTCCGCCCGGCCTCGACCGCGATCGTTCCCACGCCCGCCTCGCGACAGGTCTCGATCGTTTTGGGACCGACCACCGGGACATCAAACCGCATATCCTGGTTGGGCTTGGAGACCTTGACCAGGGTCACGTCGGTTCCCTTGCCCAGCTTGCCGCCCCGTCGGATGCACTCGTCGGTTCCTTCAAAAGCCTCGACGGCCAGGACCGTGCCACGCCGCACTACGATGCTCTGTCCGATATCAAGCGCGCTCGTTTGCTTCACGATCTTGCGTCCGAACTCAATATCCTCCCAGTCACGCGGGCCGGGTTCGGGACCAAAAAGGAGACCCTCGCCCGCGACTTCGTCTTCGAGGAAAGTCAGAGCCGGTAAAAGAGTGATGCCATCCTTGGCGAGCTCGTCGGCAATCGCTCCGAATAGTGACTCGGCGTTCCGTTCCTTGACGCCGCGGAGGACCTTGAGGGTGCGGAGATCGGGCCAGAGATCGAAGAGATTCCGCGGGGCGATCTGCCCGACCATGATCGCTTCGGTCGCGCCCTGCTTCTTGAAAAATCGGATCAATCCACCCAGCTGGCCCACCCGAAACCACTTGAGCGCCTCCACTTGCTCTTCGAGTTCCGGCTTGGTTTCCCCTTTAAAAGCGGCCGCAATGAGGCGCACCCCGTGCGGACGGGCCGCCCGCACAAAGGTCCCGGGATATAAGCCGTTTCCGGCGATCACCCCAATGGTCCGTTGCTCCTCGCTCACGCCGAAATCCTCATTTCCCCCACCGCAAAGATCAAACTTCAAATTGCATCGCTCCCGTGTCCCGGTATGGTCTTCCCATGCTTGCACTCTCTACCGGACCCATTCTTCTCGTTGTCGGGATTATCGTCCTTCTGGTCGTCATCCTCATTTTCGTCAATTTCCTGGGGCTCTGGATTCAGGCCCGAGCTGCCGGTGCCCCGGTCAGTTTCATCAATCTCATCATGATGCGATTCCGGAAAGTGCACCCCGGCACCATCGTAAACAGCCGCATCACCGCCGCCAAAGCCGGCCTCGATTACACCACCGACCAGCTGGAGGCCCACTACCTTGCGGGTGGTGACGTGATCAATGTCGTTCTCGCTCTGGTGGCAGCGGACAAGGCGAGCATTGCTCTTTCCTTCGACAAGGCTTGCGCAATCGACCTTGCGACCAAGGACACCGGCAAGACCGTGCTCGAGGCGGTGCGCACCTCGATCAACCCAAAAGTCATCGACTGCCCGAACCCGAGTGCGGGAATCACCAAGATCACCGCGGTGGCGAAGGACGGGATCGCAGTCAACGTGCGCGCGCGGGTGACGGTTCGCACCAACCTTGATCGCTTTGTGGGTGGGGCCACCGAGGAAACCATCATTGCGCGGGTGGGCGAGGGCATCGTGACCTCCGTGGGTTCGGCCGCTTCCTACAAGACGGTTCTCGAGAATCCGGACTCCATTTCGCGTCTCGTTCTTGAAAAAGGAGTCGATGCTGCGACGGCTTTCTCCATTCTTTCCATCGACATCGCCGACGTGGATGTCGCTGACAACGTCGGGGCCCGTCTGCAAACCGAGCAGGCCGAAGCCGACAAGCAAGTTGCGCAAGCGAAGGCCGAAATGCGCCGGGCTGCGGCGGTGGCTTCCGAACAGGAAATGGCCGCCAAAACCCAGGAGATGCGCGCCAAGGTGGTGGAAGCCGAAGCGACTGTTCCTCTCGCGATTGCGGAAGCCTTCCGCAATGGAAACCTCGGAGTGATGGACTACGCGAAATACCAAAATGTGGTCGCTGACACCAAGATGCGCGACTCCATCGGTGAGGAAACCGACGGCGACGAAAACTAGATCGCATCCTTTCCGGTCGTCATGATCTTCCTCGCCGATCTCCCGTTCGACACCAACATCATCGTGGTGTTGGTGGCGGTGATTTTTGCTGCGATCAAGGCCTTCATCGAGAAGAAGAACGGAACTGGTCAGGAAGAAGAAATCAACGAGGAGGAACTCTATCGCGAGTATGAAGCCGAACTTCGGCGTCAGCAGGAGGCGATGGAGCAACACATGCCTTCGGTCTCCCGCGAACCGGAGCCAGAGCCCGAACCGGTTCCTCAGCCGGTGGTGCAAACGGCAGCGCCCGTGGTATCGAATCCCAGGCCGATCCGCCCCACCCTGTCAGCCGCTGAAAAGCAGGCGCTTGAAAACTTCAAAAAGCTTTCGTCCGGCTCATCAAGGAAGCGGAAGGTCGGACCGACACGATCCCGCGTCATTCGGCACCTTTCCAGCCCGACTGCGGCCCGAGAAGCACTCGTTCTTTCCGAGGTTCTCGGGCCACCGAAGGGGTTGAGGAATGAGGATTAGGAGACCTTGGTGAAACTCAGGGCATCATCGCCCAGTTTCACCTCAATCCGATCGCCCTCGCCAAACTCGCCTTCGAGCAAGGATAAGCTCAGGGGATCGAGAAGGTGATTTTGGATCGCCCGTTTGAGAGGCCGGGCTCCGTAAACCGGGTCGTATCCCTGGGTAACAATGAAGTCGACGGCCTTGGGCTTGAGATCGAGATGGATTCCCTGCTTCTCCAGCCGCTTCGCGACGCGCTCCAGTTGCAGCGCCACGATGCCCGCGAGTTCTTCGCGGTCGAGACGGTCAAAGATGACCGTCTCGTCGATCCGGTTGAGGAACTCGGGACGGAAGTGGTTCTTCAGTGCTTCTCGTACTTTAGCCTCCCGCTGCTCCGGATTCGACTCATCCATGATGAACTGGCTTCCGATGTTGGAAGTCATGATCAGGACGGTATTGCGGAAATCGACGGTGCGTCCCTGTCCGTCGGTGATGCGACCATCGTCGAGAACCTGCAGAAGGGCATTGAAGACATCCGGATGAGCTTTTTCGATTTCGTCGAACAAGACCACCGAGTACGGCTTTCGTCGGACATGCTCGCTGAGTTGTCCGCCCTGTTCATATCCCACGTATCCCGGAGGAGCTCCAATGAGCCGCGAGACAGCGTGTTTTTCCATGTATTCCGACATGTCGATCCGCACCATCGCTCCTTCGTCATCGAAGAGAAACTCAGCGAGCGCTTTTGAGAGCTCTGTTTTCCCGACTCCGGTTGGACCCAGGAAGAGGAAGGACCCGATGGGACGGTTTTCATCCTGAAGTCCGGCCCGGGCACGTCGCACCGCATTCGAGACGGCGTCGACCGCCTGTCGTTGCCCGATGACGCGGGCGCCGAGGCGATCCTCCATCTTCACCAACTTGGCCCGCTCACCTTCCTGGAGGCGGCTGACCGGAATTCCGGTCCACGTTGCCACCACCTTGGCGACATCATCCTCGGTGACCTCCTCCCGCAAGAGACGCGAAGCGTCCTGATGACTTTCGAGGTGCTTCAGGGCAGCTTCGGCTTCCGGCAGACGGCCGTAATTGATTTCGGAAGCGCGACCGAGATTGCCCAGTCGCTGTGCTTGTTCGGCTTCTGTTCGAAGAGCATCGATCTCTTCCTGCAGGGCGCGGATTTCATCAATCCCCTCTTTTTCTTTCCGCCATTGCGCCATGAGGGCCGCCGAGTCTTCCTTCAGATTGGCCATTTCCTCCTGCACGGTGGCGAGGCGCTTGAGAGAAGCCTCGTCGGTTTCCTTTTCCAAGGCCTGGCGTTCCATCTCAAGCTGCATCACCTGTCGTTCAAGCTGGTCGATTTCAGTCGGCAAGGAATCGAGTTCGATCTTGAGACGCGATGCGGCTTCATCGATCAAGTCGACCGCCTTGTCCGGAAGGAAGCGGTCAGAGATGTAGCGGTCACTCAGACTGGCCGCCGCCAAAATCGCTCCGTCCTTGATGCGAACGCCATGGTGGACTTCGTAGCGGTCCTTGAGACCACGAAGGATGGCAATGGTGTCTTCGACACTTGGCTCGCCCACCTTGACCGGCTGGAAGCGACGCTCAAGAGCGGCATCTTTTTCGACATACTGACGGTATTCATCGAGCGTGGTGGCCCCGATGGTGCGAAGTTCCCCGCGGGCCAGTTGCGGCTTCAAGAGGTTCGAGGCATCGACCGCGCCTTCGCTGGCCCCTGCTCCCACAATGGTGTGAAGCTCGTCGATGAAGAGAATGATCTCGCCATCCGATTCAGTGACCTCTTTCAGGAAAGCCTTGAGACGGTCCTCGAACTCTCCGCGATATTTTGCACCTGCGATCATGCCTCCGAGATCGAGCGAGATCACGCGCTTGTTCTTCATCGAGTCGGGCACGTCGCCACTGACGATGCGACGGGCGAGCCCTTCCACAATGGCGGTCTTACCGACGCCGGGTTCTCCGATGAGAACCGGATTGTTCTTGGTGCGACGCGAAAGGACCTGAAGAACACGACGGATCTCCTCGTCCCGTCCGATCACCGGATCAATCTTGCCTGCGCGGGCCTTTGCGGTGAGGTCATCGCCGTATTTTTCAAGAGCCTGGTATTTTCCCTCGGGATCTTCATCGGTGACTTTTTGAGAACCGCGGATCTCCTTGAGCGACTTCTCGAGGACTTCTCCGGTGATCCCGGACTCAGCGAGGAGTTTTCCGGCGGGTGAATCATCCCGCAACATGCCAAGCACGACGTGTTCGACGCTCAGGAAATCGTCGCTCATCTTGGTGCGGATCTGATCGGCCTTGTCGAGCACACTACGAAGCCCGTAGCTCATCTGTGGCTGGGCGGCCGCGCCCTGCACCTGCGGCTCGGATTCCAAAGCCGCCACCACCCTGGCCTTCAGGCTGGTGGGATCGCCTCCCGCTTTTTCAATCAAGGGCGTCATGAGCCCGCCATCCTGCTGCAAAAGCGCCAGCAATAGGTGCGTGCTCCGCAATTCGGGGTGTGCCGAGCGGAGTGCCAGCTGCTGGGCGTTTTGAAGCGCCTCCTGTAACTTGGTCGTCAATTTGTTCATCGGTTTTGTGGAATTGTGTTCCTTTTTTACGACGAATCATATCACCTATTTGTTCACTAAAAAAGAGGGTGATTTTCAAAATCGAAAAAAAAGCGTCGAATCCCCGAGATGCTTGCGTTCACGGGGAAATCCGTGCATCGTCCCCGCCCTCACACATCTAGCGGAGACAGCCATGGGAAAGACACTTTACGAAAAAGTTTGGGACGCACACACGGTAGGCACCTTGAGCGACGGACGGACGCAGCTCTTCATCGGAACCCATCTCATTCACGAGGTGACCAGTCCCCAGGCCTTCGGAATGCTCCGCGAACTGGGCCTGAAAGTGAAGTATCCGGCGCGCACCTTTGCGACCATTGACCACATTGTCCCGACCATCGACCAAGATCAACCGGCTGATCCACTGGCAGCCGACATGATCGATGCCATCCGCAAGAACTGTGATGATTTTGGCGTGACCTACTTTGATTTGAAGTCCGGCAAACAGGGCATCGTTCACGTGGTGGGACCAGAGCAAGGGATCACCCAGCCGGGCTCGACGATCGCTTGTGGCGACTCCCACACTGCCACCCACGGCGCTTTCGGAGCGATTGCCTTCGGGATCGGAACGACCCAGGTGCGTGACGTTTTGGCGACCCAGACGATGGCGATGGAAAAGCTCAAGGTCCGCAAGATCGAGGTCAACGGCAGCCTGCGCCCGGGAGTTTATGCCAAGGATGTCACCTTGCACATCATCCGTCTTCTCGGAGCAAAAGGCGGCATCGGATACGCCTACGAATATGCCGGGACGACTTTCGACAACTTCACCATGGAGGAGCGCATGACGGTTTGCAACATGGCGATCGAGGGCGGCGCCCGCTGCGGTTATGTTAATCCTGACGAGACCACTTTTGAGTTTTTGAAAG
>JASFWU010000134.1:0-7176 GCA_050049035.1 Akkermansiaceae bacterium
GGAATCCCTGGCCCGACTGCGACCGGAGAGCAGTCCGAGGAAGGTCAGAAGGGAGCGACGATTCATGCCAGCATCCATTCTGAACCCGAACAGATGGAGATCGCCATCCTGAATTTCTTCCGAAGCCGAGTGGAAAAATTGCTAATAGTGAAATATTGAATGGTCTTTGGTCGGTGTTTGTGTCTGTATCCGTTGCTCTCCGAAAGGAGCGATGCTCAACTCCCTGTAACTTCGATGTCGATGATTCCGATGAACCAGCCAACGACCGACCGACGCCGTTTCCTCCGGGGTGCGGCCGCGACCATTGCACTTCCTGCTCTCGAAGCTTTTGGAGCCGGCAAGGTTGCCGCAGCGACCGGACCTCGAAACTTCGTTGCAATCGGCACCTACCTTGGCTGGCATCAGAAGGCCTTCTTTCCGACTGAAAAAGGGAAGGCCTATACCATGCCGGAAACGCTCAAGCCGCTGGAGCAATTCCGCGATCAGTTCACCATTTTCTCCGGCCTCGATCATCGCGCTGCCGGTGGTCACAAAAGCTGGGCCAACTTCCTCTGCGGGACGACTCCCAAGCAGTATTCGCTCGATCAAATGATCGCGGATCAGATCGGAGCAAAGTCGCGTCTTTCCTCGATCCAACTGACCGCCGGAGCAGGGGAGGGAGCCAAAGCGATGAGCTTCACCAAACAAGGGATGGGTCTTCCAATGCTGCGCCGGCCGAGCGTGCTCTACAAGCAGCTCTTCCCATCCAAGCTGGATCGCAAGAGGACGGAATACCTACTGCAAAGCGGAAGGAGCTCGCTCGATGAAGTCACCTCCGATGCCCGTCGCTTGCAAAAGTCTCTTGGGGGGAATGACTCCGATACCCTCGAGCAATACTTCACCTCGATGCGGGCGGTGGAAAAGCGCATGGGCCAACAGTTGAAGATCATCAACGATCCTATTCCGCAACCCGACTACCAACTTCCCGATTTTGATCCCATCACTCCCAATCTCCAGATGGAAGCGGAGGCAATCTTCTATGATCTCATGACGCTGGCGATCGAATCCGAGTCCTCGAGAGTGATGTCCCTTTTCCTCGATGGCTTGGGCCAGGTTTTTTCAATCGATGGTCGCGCGCTCGGGGCCGGCTATCACGGGCTTTCTCATCATGGCAACGATCCCGCCATGATTCGCGACCTCATCACCATTGAGACCGCGCACATTCATTGTCTCGCGCGCTTCCTCAAGCAGCTCGAGGAAAAGAAAACCGCGGCCGGCAAGTCCTTGCTCGACGACACCATCGTTCTTGTGGGCACCGGCATGGGTGATGCCAGCCGCCACAGCAGTCGAAACCTCCCGACGCTCGTGGCCGGAGGAGGCTTCAAGCACCAGGGACACCTCGCCTTCGATCACAATTCGTCCTCCTCGCCGCTCCTCGGTGATCTTTATCTCACCCTCATGCAGAAGATGGGGCTCGAGGCCGACCAGTTCTCCAACGCGACCAAAAATCTGAACGAGAAGTTCTCATGAGCCTCGCGCGTCGTTCTATCGCAACCCTTGCCGGGGTTGTTGCTTTGCCTTCGTTCGTCCTAGCGAAACCGATCGCCATTCCCGATGCGCGATTTGATTTCATCGACACCTACTGCATCGATTGCCACGACTCCGCTTCCGAAAAAGGCGACGTGAGTCTTGAGTTGGATTCTATCGATTGGACCTCCCCTAAAAGCCAAAAACTCTGGGAGAAGGTGCACCAGGTGGTCGGGGAAGGGATGATGCCTCCGGCCAAAAAGAAGCAGCCATCGGCCCAGGAAAAAACCGCGATGGTAGAGTGGATCGACGAGTCCCTTGCCAAACATGTCGAGATCGGAACGACCGGCCCTCGTCGCTTGAGCAGCGCCGAGTATGAGAAGACGGTGCGGAGTGTTTTGGAAATGCCCGACTTCAAACTCCCCTTGGGTTTTCCTTCCGATCCCAAAGTCCACGGGTTCAACAATCTCGCGGAAGGGCTCACCTTTTCTCCTACCTTGATGGAGTCCTATCGGCAGGTTGCTTCGCAAATGGCGGACCACCTTTATCCGCCCGCTCGGCCAAAACCAAAACCAAGAAAGTTCACCGCGGGCCCCAATGATTTCGCGCTCAGCTTTTCCGCTTCGGGAGTTTTTGGAGATGCCCTTCGATTGGCGTCGAGGGGAAATGATTCCGTGATGCGGAGTTGCACCTGGCCAAGTCGCATCGAGATCGAACGCTCCGGAGTCTATCGCGTGACGGTGAGTGCGTCGCAGTTCAAGCCGAAGGATGACAAGCCGATGATGCTTGAGGTGCGTGCTCGCGAAGTGGCCGCTTCCGACCGAACGAATGTCCCGGTGTTTCGATTGCTGAAGACCTTTCCGGTTTCGAGTGAAGATCCGAAGCCCGTGACTTTTGAAGCCGAACTTTATGAAGGCCAGACCTTGATGTTCCGATGGACGAACGCCGAACTCTCCCATGAGCCCAAGGAAGTGTCCGCATTGATGAAAGAGTGGTTTCAACGGGATCCCCGCATGCTCGCGGCTTGGCAGAAGACGGTTTACCCGGATCTCAAATTCAAGCCCATTAAGAACTACGCTCATCTGCGTGGACTCAATGGCTGGAACATCATCAAGAAGCACTACGCCGACCCCAAGCTCGACATGAGTCATGCCAATATGGATTCACGGCTCACCAAAGAAATCCTCAAAACGCTCACGACCATTGGTTTTGGACGTTACACCATGCCGGATGCTCTCTGCCATTACTACCATGAGAACGGTCCTGCGATGGAACTTCACAAAGTCTCGGTGGAAGGACCGTTGAGCTTGGTCGATTCGCCTGACGACAAGAAGCGCTACGCTCTTCGCAAGAGGCTTTTTGGAAATGACAAGGAGGAGGCGACATCCGAATACCTGCAGGCCGCGCTCGCCCGGTTTTTGCCCCGCGCCTTCCGCGGACCGGTTGACCAAAAGACCATCGAGCAACTCGCCGGCATTGGCATTCAGCATTGGAAGGAGGGACACTCCTTTGATGAAGGAATGCACCTCGTCCTTCGCAACATTCTGGTGTCGCCGCGTTTTCTCTTTCGCGCCATTGGGACCCCGAAAACGAAACAACATCAACTCGCGGCGAGGCTGTCCTACTTCCTGAATCAAGCACCACCGGACGGGAATCTCCTGGAGTTGGCAAGCGAAGGTAAGCTCTCCGATCCGAAGGTCCTGAGACGCGAGGCCATCCGCCTTTTGCCGAAGGATCACAAGGCGACGATGGTGAAAGACTTCACCGGCCAGTGGCTCGATACCAACCGGCTGGTCGAGATCATGCCCGATCCGAAGTTCAAGTTTGGCGAAAAGGAACTGGCTTCGGCCAAGCTTGAGATCGAGGTCTACTTCGCGGCCATGCTGAAGGAGAACATGCCCATCTCCGACTTCATCAATCCCGATTTCATCTACACCTCACCGAGCTTCGCGAAGAAGGTTTATGGTCTCAAGTTGAAGGGGAGCTCTAACAGGATTTTGAAGCAACCGATTCCCCGCGGAGGACGTCTCGGCGGCCTTTTGAGTCAATCGGCCATCATGCTCACCACCGCCAATGGCGTCGATACCCAGCCGGTTCTT
The DNA here is from genome assembly GCA_050049035.1 of Akkermansiaceae bacterium. GTDB lineage: Bacteria > Verrucomicrobiota > Verrucomicrobiia > Verrucomicrobiales > Akkermansiaceae > SW10. The sequence continues at coordinate 3,606 of JASFWU010000134.1, forward strand.
CGGGGATTTTGGGTGCTCGAGAACATCATCGGGACGCCCACTCCGGAAGCACCGGATGACGTTCCCGCGTTGACTCCCGATGTTCGGGGCGCGACGACTCCGCGTGAACTTTTGGCCGCTCATACCAAGGAGCAATCCTGCTTGAGCTGCCATCAACGGATCGATCCGATCGGCTTTGTCCTGGAGAATTTCGATCCCATCGGGCGATGGCGCGAGGACTGGCCCAAGGGAGGCAAGATTGACTCCACGGGCGTCCTTCCCGACGGGACAAAAGTGAAGGATGTTGTTGATTTAAAACTCTGGCTCGCCGACAACATCGAGCTCTTCGGGCAGTGTCTTTCGGAGAAGCTCCTGACCTACGCCACGGGGCGGCTTCCCAACCATCGTGAGCGGAAGGAGATCGAGGAAATCGTGAAGAAAAACATCAGCCAAAAACAAGGCTTCCGGGATCTCCTCCTCGCCTTGATCGAAAGCAAAACCTTCCAGTCCCTTTAACATGCCGGATCGCTCATCACAAAAGCTCAGCGGGATCTTTCCCGTCATCCCAACCCTCTTTCGCGACGACGATTCGCTCGACTTTGAAGCGCAACGGAAGGTCATTCAGTTCGCCCTGCAATCAGGCGCCCATGGCGTGGTGTTTCCAGGCGTTGCCAGCGAATACAACTTCCTGACTCCCGAAGAACGAGGGCAGTTGATGCAACTGGTCACCGAGGAAATCGGAGGGCGCATTCCCATCGTGGGAGGAGCCAGTGCCCCGACTGCCCAGGAATCCATCGTGGCCGGTCGACAGGCCGCTGAGAATGGCATCAACATTCTCATGATCATGGCACCAAATGGTTTGGGATCGGATCTCGAAGCACACCGGGAGTTTTATGCCACCATTTCTGCTGCTCTCCCGGATGCCGAGATCATGTTGCAAAATGCTCCTTCGCCGATTGGTGCGGGACTCGATGCAATCGCCATCGCCACGCTGGTCGCGGGCAATCCGGCGATCTCATACATCAAGGAAGAGACCCTTCCGTCCGGACCGGCGATTTCCGCTTTGCAGCAAGCCGACATTCCCCATTTGAAAGGAGTGTTTGGAGGAGGAGGCGCGCGCTTCATCATCGATGAACTCAACCGTGGTGCTCTTGGAGCGATGCCGGCGATTGAGCTCTCCGATTTGCACGTGGCCCTTTATCAGGCTCATCTGGATTCGGAGATGGAACGCGCCCGCGAGCTTTACCGAAACAGTCTTCCGCTTCTCGTGTCGCAAAGCATTTACCGCATGCGCCTGACGAAATACGTCCTGATGAAAAGGGGAGTCGCCGAGGCCTTGCACGTTCGAGCTCCGCTTCCCGAACTCGATGAGTTTACCCAACGGGACATTGACCAAATGCTCGTCGATCTGGAATCCTCGTTGTCATGATGGACGGAGTTTCCCGGGATCAGGTCGCGCGGATCGAAGTCTTCGTGGTCGATCTCCAACAGGACAAACCCTACTTGGGAAAATTGCGCGAAGGGGAGTCGGTCAACAAATCAGGCTACTTTGTCCGGAAGGGAAATCGCACTGTTTACCCGCGAAAGAACCGCTCTCTTGTCGTGCGGGTTGAAACCCGCGATGGTGTGGTGGGTTGGGGGGAGACCTATGGACTCGTCGCTCCCAAAGCCACCGCTGAAATCATCAATGATCTTTTTGTGGGCTTCGTCGTTGGACGCGATCCTTTTGAAGTAGAGGGCATTTACGATGAACTGTACGACCTCATGCGGGTCCGGGGATACGATGGTGGATTTTATCACGACGCCCTCGCGGCTCTCGATATCGCGCTATGGGACATCGCCGGAAAAATCAAGGGAAGCAGCATTGCCGGACTTCTGGGCGGACCGCAAAAGGAAACGATACCGGCCTACGTTTCGGGTCTTCCGGAAGACACCTTGGCGGAGCGATGTGACCTGGCGCTCTCATGGCAGGAGCGGGGATTTCATTCCCTCAAGTTTGCTCTTCCGGTTGCGGATGAAGGAGCGGTCACGGAGTTTCGCGGGCTGCGAAAGGCCCTCGGTGAGAAGGCGCGAATCGCGGTTGATTTGCACTGGTCGCTGAAGCCAGCCGAAGCGATTAAACTGGGAAAAGAACTGGCGCCGTTTCAGCCTTGGTTTCTCGAAGCGCCGGTCATCCCGGAGGATGTCGAAGCACTTCGCGAGGTGGCTGAAAATTCAGGCCAACAGATCGCTGCCGGAGAGGAATGGCGGACCTTGTTTGACGCTCGTTTGCGTCTCGATCGAAAGGCCTGTCATATCGTGCAGCCGGAGATGGGACACACCGGGATCACTGCGTTTATGCGCATTGGAAAACATGCGGAAAGGTGTGGAGCGACCGTCATTCCCCACGCCACGATTGGGAGCGGGATCTTTTTGGCCGCCAGCTTGCAGGCCGCGGCTTCTCTTCCGTGCACCACCGATCACGAATTCCAGCACTCGATTTTCGGGTCGTTCCGTCATTTCACCGGTGACGTGCTGAGTTGCGATGAGGGGCACTTTGCCGTACCGAATTCTCCGGGGCTCGGCGTTGAACCATCGGAGGCCATGCTCAAGGCCATGACCAAAGTTCCGGCATGACCACGCCCGACTACATCACCCTTCTCTTTTACCTCATCGGCCTGGCCGTCATCAGTGTGATGTCCGCCCGCCGCACCACGAGTCAGTCGGAGATGTTTGCGGCGGGTCGGAACTCTCCGTGGTGGGCGTCGGGTCTAAGCGGATTCATGACGATGTTTTCGGCCAACACCTTCGTGGTTTGGGGAGGGATTGCCTACGAGCTCGGGATCGTCGCGGTCCTGATCAACACCTGCTATGGCATCGCGGCTTTGTTGGTCGGCTACTTTGTTGCGGGCTACTGGAACAAACTTGGGGTGGCGACGCCGGCGGAGTTCATGAGCCTTCGCTTTGGACGCGGCGGCCTTCACTTCTTCACCTGGACCATTCTTCTTAAGCGCATCCTCGGAGTGGGGGCCAGCCTCTACGCACTCGGGATTCTCCTAACTGCGATCATGAGCTTTGACCTGACCCTGGCGATCGTGGTCTTTGGCGCAATCGTCATTGTTTACACCATGATGGGCGGGCTTTGGGCGGTGCTCATGACGGATGTCCTGCAATTCATCGTGCTGACAGTGGTGGTGTTCTTGACGGCTGTTCTCATGCTCCAGGGCTTTGGAGGTTGGGGTGAGTTTGTCGATGCGGTTCCTGAGACCTTTCTCAATCCCGTGGCCGGCAACTACGGTTGGTTCTTCCTTCTTGGTTGGACCATCATTCACTTCTTCATCATCGGAGCGGAATGGGCATTCGTGCAGCGCTTCATCTCGGTGAAGGATCCGAAGTCCGCCCGGAAGTCATCTTATCTTTTCGGAGTGATGTATCTCGTCACCCCTCTCTTTTGGCTCCTGCCACCCTTGCTTTATCGCGGGCAGGTGGAGGGGGCCAACAAGGAACAAGCCTATATGTTGGCGGCCCAATCGGTCCTGCCGCCCGGCGTCATGGGGCTCATGGTGGCGGCTTTGTTTTCGGCCACCGCCAGCATGGTGAGTTCCCAGCTCAA
>JASFWU010000135.1:0-7151 GCA_050049035.1 Akkermansiaceae bacterium
AACACCGAGCCTTACGTTCCCTCGAAGAGCAGCAAATCCGAAGTCGCTTAGCTCATCTCGATTTTGGCAACGACAAATTCGATGCCCTTTGGAAGAAAAACCAACAAATCGAAGGAGCCGAGCAAAGAGTTGTTCCTCTTGAAGACGGACGCACTCTTCTCAAGGCAAACGACGGAAGCTACCATGGTCACTGGCATCAGTTTTTAGAACGAATTGATCTGCACAATCTTCTCTTCGGACAAATTCCTTACCATGTCGAAGGGATCCTTCTCGACGAGCAGTCCATCTCCATTCTTGTCAGCCAACCTTTTGCAGAAGCTCGTATCGACCAGCAAGGACTCCCGATGGGGGCGACTCGTTCAGAAGTGGAAGCTGATATGGCTTACCGATTCGGAGCCTTCCGCTTTCGAAATGATGACTACTATATTCCCTCCCTCGATGTCTTTGTTGAAGACCTTCACGGCGAGAACGTTTTGATCGCACCCGATGGAATCACTCTGCTGTATATTGATCCTGTCCTTTTCTTCCGCCCGAAGGACCAGGCGGTTCCAACGCCCCTCGATACTTCCCACACTCCTTCCTTCGAAAAAGCGCTCAGCGATCTCAACACGGCTTCCCAAAAGGGACTGGGCGAAATGTTTGACTCATCGGTTGGCGCCGGCACCGTGCTCTCTCCTTTCGGAGGAAAGTTCCAGCGAACTCCAGTCGACGCCATGGTGGCCACCCTTCCCTTCCTGGAAGGTCACACCACAACCTGCTCCCACATGTCGTGGGGCTTTGACCCGTATCTTTCAAGCTGGTCTCCCTTCCATGGTGCAGCCTATGCGGTCACGGAATCAGTTTGCCGCGCGGTCGCTTCGGGCGCCCGGCTCCAGGATGTCCGTCTCACCTTGCAGGAGTATTTCCCAAAACTGGGATCCAATCCCGCCCGTTGGGGACTTCCTTTTGCGGCGCTTCTCGGCGCCTTCAAAGCCCAGCACGAACTCCGTCTGGCCGCGATTGGCGGCAAGGACTCGATGTCCGGCACCTTCAATGACCTCGACGTTCCTCCGACACTTGTTTCCTTTGCCCTGGCCCCGGGAAGTACGAAGAACGTCGTATCTCCGGAATTCAAAAAGGCCGGCTCGTTGATTTCATTCATTGAGATTTCCCGTGACGAGAACCAGCTCCCTGACTTCGCGCGACTCATTGAAGTCTCAGACCAACTCCACAATCTTAAGCCACTCGCAATTCACACCCTGGACCACGGAGGCATCGCCACCGGACTGGCCAAGATGGCGTTTGGCAATCATCTCGGCGCAAGGCTCGAGACCAACCTCGACCTTTTCCGCGAACGCTCTCTTTGTTTCCTCGTGGAATCCGAGAGCGAAGTTCCCGGCGCTACCGTCATTGGCCGGACCCAGGAGGAACCCGTCATTCAGCTCGGAGAAAAAACCTGGCCCCTTGAAGAGCTTCTCGACGCCTGGGTCGAGCCCCTCGAAGACATCTATCGTGAAACTTCAGATCCATCCACCACGGAGGCCAGCAGCTTCACTTCGGATCTCAGCTTTCAAATCTCAGATTCCAAATCCCAAACCGCACCCAAGGTCATCATTCCGGCCTTCCCCGGCACCAATTCGGAATACGATTCCGCCAAGGCCTTCCAGGAAGTCGGTGGCGATCCTCACATCGAGGTCTTCCGCAACCTCACTCCACACGCGGTGGAAGAATCACTCTCCGCTCTCGCTCAAAAAATCCGCGAATCGCAGATCCTGATGCTTCCAGGTGGATTCTCGGCCGGTGACGAACCGGCTGGTTCCGGCAAGTTCATCGCCACCATCCTGCGCAGCCCGGAAGTCGCCGATGCCGTGATGGACTTGCTCAAAAATCGCGACGGTTTGATCCTCGGAATCTGCAACGGCTTCCAGGCCCTCATCAAAACCGGACTGGTTCCCTATGGCGAAATCCGAGACCCACAGCCAGGGCAACCGACTCTGACCTTCAACGACATTGGACGTCACATCGCCTGCTACGCGACCACCCGCATTTGCTCAACTCTCTCACCCTGGCTTTCACAAACCCAGGTCGGCGATCTTCACAACATCCCCTTCTCCCACGGCGAAGGAAAATTCTACGCCAGCGAGGACGAAATCCAGCAACTCGCCGCCACCGGACAAATCGCCACGCAATACACCGACTTCGACGGAACTCCCACGATGGATCCGAAGCACAACCCGAATGGATCGATCCATGCCATCGAAGGGATCACCTCCCCTTGTGGCCGGGTCTTCGGAAAAATGGGACACTCGGAACGACGCGGTCCCGATGTGGGACAAAACATCCCCGGCAACCTCCAACAACCCATCTTTGCGGCGGGGGTGGCTTACTTCAACGGTTAGCTTTCCCTGGGACGAGTCGAATCATGAAAGCTGTTCTCCTCATCATCACCTGTCTGCTTTTGGCAGGTTGTCGTGACGAACCGGAGGCTGAAAAGAACACATCAGAAGGGCCCGCTTCGCCCGGTTACCCGGTCATTTATGTCGATCTCGCTCATTACCAGGTCGAGCAGGAGGATGGCACAAAGCCATTTCCGTATTTCATCAACGAGACCGGAGGATTGATCCTCGATTTTTCAAAATGCGAACCCGCGCTTGCCCAAGAGTTCGAGGAGATGAACTGCAACTCGATTCAATTCGCGATTGGAGGTGGCCAAAAGTACCAGGCCGACTTTGACCCTTCTCTCGGCCGGCAAATCCTGGACAAGGAAAGCCTCCTGCCTCACCCGGGATCGCCCCCCTTCACGAAAATCAAACCGGGAGACGTTTGCGTCCTCGCAATCGGCCGAATGACTCAAGAAGTAGGAAAGCCTTCCTCTTTCTTGGTGGCCTGGGTCTCCATGGTGGAATCCCAACCGGAGTATCCGCCCAACTGAGAATTGAGGATGTTTGACTGAAAACTCCCGGGTTCAGCCTAATTTGCCATCCAGTTCCCTTACCCTTTCAAAGTTCGTGCTCAGATTTCAAATCTCATCCTTCACCGCATCCACGCGAGAAACTCGACATTACCATCGGTTCCGGTGATGGGCGAAACCATCTCGCCGCACCATTCCCTTCCAAGGTCCTCTTCCACAAAGCTACGGATCTTCTGCACCGCCTTCCGGTGTAACTCCGGCTCGCGAACAATGCCCCCTTTGCCGACCTCTTCGCGGGAAAGCTCGAACTGCGGCTTGATCAGGGGAATGATCGAACCACCCTCCTCAAGAATTGAGAACGCCGCCGGGAGAACCTTGGTGAGCGAGATAAAGGACAGGTCCATCACCACCAGGCGGACCCGTTCCCCGAGGTCATCGACGGTCAGGTGACGGGCATTGAAACGCTCCCGCGACACCACGCGTTCATCGCTCCGGAGCTTCCAGACCAACTGGTTTGTCCCCACATCGATGGCATGGACACGGGCCGCTCCATGTTGCAACAAGCAATCAGTGAACCCCCCGGTCGAGGCACCGAGATCCGCACAAATCCAGCCGGTGGGATCAATGCCGAACTCGCGGAGAGCTCCTTCGATTTTAAATCCACCCCGCCCGACATACTTCGGCTTTTCTTTCACTGACAAGTCGGCATCTTCAGCAAGTTTCGTACTTGGCTTGGCCACCCGCTCGGTTCCGGTCATGACCTCTCCGGCCATGATGAGACGCTTGGCCTGCTCACGGGATTCGCAAAGCCCGCGTGCCACCAAAAGAGCATCCACCCGTTGCTTGCTCATCAGTTGGCCAGCTCGGCTTGATTCAAGGCGTCGATAAATTCCCTCAGAAGTCCGAAATCGCGACGCCGGTGGCGGAGCACCACCCGCGGGAGGTCGGCCAATTCCGGTTCGTTGGCTTCCTCGGGTAACGCGTCACAGGCATGGATCTTGCCCGACTTGACCATTTGCCCGAAACGTTCGTTGAGGTCCTTGACCGCAGCCTCCGACAAGGCGTTCTGCAATCGCATCACCAGACGATCTCCGACGTAGCGGTAGGAGTGGAAATTGCGGTAGAATCCCACGATCTCCTCCACCGCCTCATCGACACTGTCGGTCACTTTAAAGAGTGAAAAGTCGGACTCCGAAATCATCCCCAGGCGGAAGAGATGTTCTTCGACAAACTGCTTCCACGCCTTCCAGTAGGTTCCTCCGGGAGCATCGAGGCAGACGATGGGATGAAGCCGCGCCTTGCCGGTTTGAATCAGGGTGAGGGCTTCAAAAACTTCGTCCTGCGTCCCCACCCCGCCGGGCATCCCGACTCCCGCATCGGCTTCCTTCACGAAGGCAAGCTTGCGGGTGAAGAAGTAGTTGTAGTCGATCAGTTTGGGATCACCGGCGATGAACTCGTTGGCCGAAGCTTCAAAGGGCAGGGTGATGTTCAAGCCGAAGCTGTGCTCGGCTGTCGCCCCCTCGTTGCCGGCAGCCATGATGCCGGGGCCAGCACCGGTGATGGTCATGAATCCTTCTTCCGCCATACGACGGGAAAACTCGACGGCAGTTTGATATTCCTTCTCGTCGGGCTTGGTGCGCGCGGACCCGAAAAGAGCCACCTTTCGGCGACCGCGAAAGGCATGAAAGACCTCGCTTGATTTCCGCATCTCCTTCAGGGCCCGGTTCGCCAGCTTGAAATCGCCGTGATCGGCCACTCCCTTGGCCATTCCCACCGCGGTCGCGATCATTTCCGCCAGGAGGCAGAAGTCCTCCACTCCCCCGACCGACTTGGCGAGATCGAGAATCCGCTTGTCCAGTTCCTTGTCGCCGGTGGAATCAACAAACTGGCAAACCAGGTCGGGAACCATCCCGGCGGTGAGATCACGATTGAGCGGCGGTCCTTTTCTCCTGCGTTGAGCCATGTTGGAGAATTTGACCCGATATCCTTCCTCTGACAAACCTCCACTCTTGTATTTCCTAAAAAACCTTTTGAGACTCCGCCCGTGGCTACCACCAAAACAGACGATCTCCGCATTGACGCAATCCATCCGCTCATTTCGCCGGCTGTCCTGGCCTATCAGATTCCGCTCAGCGAGACGGCGGCATCCGGAGTGGCTTCCGCCCGCGAGCAAGCCAGCGCGATTTTGAAGGGCGAGGACGACCGCCTTCTCGTCGTGGTGGGTCCCTGCTCCATTCACGACCCCGAGGCTGCTCTCGAGTATGCCGCCAAACTCAAGGAAGCCGCGGGCAAGTATCAGGACGACCTTCTCATTATCATGCGGGTCTATTTCGAAAAGCCCCGCACCACCGTTGGCTGGAAGGGCCTGATCAATGATCCCGGACTAAACAACTCGTTCGACATCAACCGTGGCCTTCGCCTCGCCCGCGAACTCCTCCTCAAGCTTGCTGAAATGGGCATGCCCGCGGGGACCGAATTTCTCGATGCCATCTCGCCGCAATACTACGCCGACCTCATTTCGTGGGGCGCGATTGGAGCCCGCACCACCGAATCGCAAGTCCACCGTGAGCTCGCTTCCGGCCTTTCGATGCCGGTGGGATTCAAAAACGGCACCGGTGGGTCCATTCAAATCGCCCTCGATGCCATCGGAGCCTCTTCCAAGCCCCACCACTTTCTCTCTGTAACCAAGCAGGGAGTCTCCGCCATTGTCACCACGACCGGAAACGACAGCTGCCACCTCATCCTTCGCGGCGGCAAGACCGGCCCCAATTATCTTCCCGAAGACATTGCTCCGGTCACCGCCCGCCTTCGCGAAACCGGCCTCCCCGAACAACTCATGGTCGATTGTTCGCATGGCAACTCGAACAAGGATTACCGCAACCAGCCCAAAGTGGCCGAAGCCCTCTGCGAACAAATTGCGGGAGGGTCGAAAGCCATTGCTTCGGTCATGATCGAGTCGAACCTCGTGGAAGGAAATCAAAAGATCTCAGAGGACATGACCTATGGTCAATCGGTCACCGACGCCTGCATCAACTGGGAAACCACGGTAGACGTTCTCGAATCCTTCGCCCAAGCCGTTCAGGCCCGGCGCGCGAATTCATGACCAAAAGGGACGTCCTAACCGCGTTGCAAGCGCAGTTGACGGAAAAGATTGCCGTCCTGAAGTCAGCACTTGCGGAAAGCAACGAGAACGCCAGCGGCGAAGAGACCCGATCGGAAGGGACGTACGACACCCGCGCGATCGAGGCCTCCTACCTCGCGGAAGCGCAGCGGGAGCAACTCAGCCTGGCCGAGCAATCACTCGCTCTTTTCGAAACCTTTGAGCCGACCGATTTTCAACCCACCGATGCCATCGCCCCCGGGGCGCTCGTGGAAGCGGATCAGGACGGAGAGATTTGCTTTTATCTTCTCGCTCCCACGGGCGGTGGCCTGGTGACGGATTATCTCGGGTGCGACGTCACTGTCATCACTCCGGATTCACGCCTTTATCAGGAGCTTCTGGAAAAGAAAATGGGTGAAGAAATCGATCAACCAGCGCTGACTATTCTCGGGGTGGAATGAGTTGATGCGGTCGTCCACTCTATGGATCCCGTTCATGCTCTTTAAGACACCTCGATCTGGTAACGCGATCCGGTGTATCCCTTCAGGCGAACTTCATCGACATAGGTGAATCCAAAGTCCCGGTAGAGTCGGTTCAACTCGGGTCTGTGAGCATCACAATCGAGTCGAAGAAATTTCTTCCCTCGATCACGAGCAAACTGAATCGCCTGCTCCAACATGAAACTGGACACTCCCCTTTTGGCAAAGTTCCGGCGAACAGCCAGCTTGTGAAGATACAAGGTTCCTTGGTGATCCGCATCCGACCAATAGATCTCATCTTCTTCCTGCAGGCTGAAAACCCCGGCATCTTCACCATCACAGCGAGCCAAGAAAAACAGGCCTTGTTCTACCTCCACCTTCAATGAAACCGGAGTGAGGTCACTCGCCTTCCACAACGGGCTTCGGATCGACTCCAGCCATGCCGCTGCTTCGAGAAGAATTTCAGAAACGACAGGCAGGCCTTCGGGCCCGACCGTCTCGCACGTGAGATTCATCGAAGCAATTTCTGTCGACCGATCAACCATTCACCATGATGTTCCGGATCCGTTGCTGGAGTGCATCAGGCACTCCGGAAAAGACCACCCGGCCATCCTTCCGAAGAATGACCTCGGCTCGCTTCAAGTCCCGCGAGTCCAGCACTTCCTTGATCTCACCTGCCGCC
>JASFWU010000137.1:0-7143 GCA_050049035.1 Akkermansiaceae bacterium
TCCGACTGGTGATTCCGCAGGACGTTGGTGAATTCCTCAAACGAGACGAAATCGTCTTCGTCGAGATCAAGGTGGCTCCAGACCTCTTGAAAAGCCGAGTCACTCAGGAACTCAATCCCGGGGATGCCTTGGTATTCGGCTGGGGAAATCAAAGCATCGACCCCCGCGATACTCAAAAACTTTTCTTCTCTCCGCCGCTGGATCTTCACCAACAGGCTGTCGCGAGCGGTATCCAGTTCCTTCTTTGAAATGGTCCCGTCATTGTCCAGGTCCACCGACTCCTGGTTCTTTCGCCGCATTTCGATCCGCAAGTCACGGATGGCCTGCCGCTCCTCTTCATCAATCCGGTGGTCTTTGTTGAGGTCAAACTTTTCAAGAAAACCAGGGAGGGTTCCTTCCCCCAGTCCTTTGCCCAAGACCCAGCCCAGCCCGCAGAGGGTGAGGAAGAGGGCACAGGTGGTTCCTTTCATGACAGGGGGGACAATAGCTCGAATGGCTGAAATATCAAGGAATGGAAATCCGAACCCGGAAAAAGACGGTGTCTCCCGGCGGAAGGGGGAGGCTCAAAAGATCACCGGTTCCCGCAAGAGGAGGCTGGGGAGTCCAGCCGACGAGGTCGTTGGATACTTCAACGATGTAGGCTCGATCGGGGAGGCTCGGGAAAGAAACTTCCATTTGAGCGCCATTCTCGGAGAGGGTGGGGCGAAAGCCAGAGGAGAAGGACAAAGGATCGGTGCCGGCGAGCAAGAGTTCGAATGAATCACTTTGACCATCGTAGTCGCTGTCGCTGATCAAAGGATTGGTTCCAAGCGCGGTTTCTTCAATGTCCGGAAGAAGATCTCCGTCAGTGTCGACGAGGGGTTCAACGACCAGATTGTCGATTGCCAGTCCCTGGGGCTGCGGGCTGCTGCCGAAACTTTGACCGACATTTGATTGTCCTCTGGTGAAGGAACCCGGTTGGATTCCCCAGGTGAAGCCAGCAGCATTTGATCCGGTGCCTGTCCGGGCGATGCTGTTTTGATTTGGCTGGACACTGTTTTGGGAAACTCCGATGTCCGTGGACGGCTGCCCAAGAGCGGGTCCGTTGGTTGCCGTAAAGGCACCTTCGTAGCTGATGAATTCTTTGACCTCACCATCGATCGTAAGAGCGATCCCGTCGGGTGAACCGTTTTGGATGGGGGCAATGGACTTGTGAAAAAAGCGCCTGCCATCGGGAGTGGTCGATACCAGGAAACTGTTGAGCGGTTGAGGGGCGCCATAGACCTGTCCGTTGTTGCCGTTGTAGAGGACGATCGCGATGTTCTCGATCAGGCCGGAGTAGCCCGGGCCGACATGGACCTCCACAAATTCCCCGGAATCTTGCCCCGAGTTATCGTAGTGGAATTCATTGATGAAAACATCATCATCGCTCCCGGTTGCGGGGGATCCCGGCAACAGTTCGAAGGAAAGCTGAATCTGCTCGCCCGGGAGCAGGTCCAGACCACGAAGATAGGAGGAAAGGACCGCGGAGTCCGGGGGTGAGAGTGCTCCTCCCGGGCCTTCAACATTGGGCCGAAAGGTCAGCCCGGGAAGGGGGGTGGTCTCGCCATTTCGGATCACGGAAACCTGAAGTTCGTCGGCGGATCCCTCGGGAGTGCGGCGCCAATGCCGGGCGAGATAGGAAAGGCCAAGGGCCTGGATGGTTGAACCGGTGCTATTGCGGAAACTGGCCTGAAAGGTGGTCGGGCTTCCACTGAAAATGCCCAGGCTTTCCTCATACGAGCGACCTCCCAAAAGCGTGTTATTGCCGGAATCGAGACCCTGCCAGGTAATCCCGTCGTCGGTCCACGCAGCCGGCTTTTGCTGGCCTTCAAAGTTTGAGAAATCTTCGATGACGGCCTGTCCCGGAGTCACAAAGCGATACAAGGTGGGGTCGGCATCGAGAACGTTGACCCCAACGGTCCCAAGCGAGAACCCGGCGGCGGAGGCCGAAACGACGACCATCTGGCTCCCGTCCGCGATTCGGTCCAGAAGCGGCGTGAGGGTGGTGGTTGCGGTGGTCTGACCGATCGGAACAGTCAGCGAAGCATCCCCCAGGGTAGCTTCCGAGGGATCGTCAATCTGAAGGGCAATGGTGGTGGCGGAGGTCGCAGGAGAGTCGAGCGTGACGGTCAGAGTGGCAGGAGCACTCGTCTCAGCCAGAGTGGCTTCGCTCGAAGATATTGATAACCCGGAGCCGTCATCGAGTTGAAAATCACCAAAGACCGGAAAGTGGTCCGAGGCGTCCGCGCTGGTGACTGCGGCGAGAGGAGAACCGCTCTTCGGAAGTCCGGCAAAGCTGCTTTCGAGGTTGCTGTTGTAAATTTCGGTGGCGGGACTACGCGAGGCCAATGCATCGGAAATCAACAGGTAGTCGAGCACGGTGGAGGAGCCACGGAAGGTGTCCGTGGTGATGCCGTCCTGTTGTCGCGAGTCAGGGTCATTGATCCCCAGTCCGGGGAAATACGAGACCGGATTGATGAAGTAGGTGAACGGGAAGGTGATGTCGCTGCCAAGTTGAAAACTGACCGGAAGCCCGGGGGGAATCTGGGGGTAAGTGATGTTCGAAGTCCCGAGCAAGTTCAGGTCACCCATCACGATCACGTTGTCGCTCGGACCAAGGTTTCGGCTTTCAAGATAGTCCTTGATGCGCTTCATCTCGACGGCCCGACGAAACGGGTCGCTGTCTTGTTCAGGAGAAATGAACCGGTCGAGGCAGCATTTCAGGTGGGCATTGACGATGGTCGGATCGTTGTCGGTACCCGGAACGTCGACGACAACCGCGGCGGCCGCACGGGTCACATCGTTTGCCCCCGGGGGTGAGAGGATGCTTGTTTGGGAGTTTGGAACGAAGGGGAACTTTGAGAAAAAGACCACCCGGGAAGTGGTGTCGAGAGCAGTTACGGGAACGAATACATGGGGGTAGCCCAACTCCGAGGCAAACTCGTCGAGCTGATCGTTGGTGAGGTCGTTTGAGTTCACCTCCTGCAATCCGACGACGTCCGCGTCGATTCTCGCGATGGTTTGTCTGGTGGCGGATCGGTTCGGGATACTGGAATCATCGAGTCCCAGGCGGATATTGAAAGTGGCCACCCTGATCTCGACGGCTGCGAGAATGGCCAGATTTGCCCAAAAAATGGCATTGATGGAGAAAAAGAGTCTCATTTGGGAAAAACAGGCTGTCGCGCTCGCTTACTAGTTGAGGTGGCAGAAAGAAGCAGAGAGGCCGAAAGGATTCGATGCTTAATTTATGCCAACCTCGGTAATGTGGCCCCGCTTTTGCGGATTGCCATTAGATCAATCAGTTCTTAATTCTTCATCATGAAAGCCGCATTTCTCGCGTTTCTCTCGGTCGGGTGCCTGGCCTTGGCCGACCGGTCGGCCTTTAACGACAAGATCGCTCCACAAACTCTTGATGACCTCCGGGAGATTCAGAGTGCACTCCAAAAGAATCTCGAGCGGACCCGGGCCGCCACCGTCTGCTTGCAAATGGGCGGTGGATCCGGAAGTGCGGTCATCATCAGCGAAGACGGCCTGGTCCTCACCGCCGCACACGTGACCTCAAAGGTGGGAGCGGAAATCACGGTGGTGATGGAAGACGGACGGAAGCTCAAGGGCCGGGCCCTGGGCCTGAACTCCGAGACCGATTCGGCCATGCTCCAGATTGAGGGAGAGGGGCCATTTCCCTTTGTCGATGTTGATTTAAAGGACACCACCAAGCTGGGAGACTGGGTTTATTCCCTCGGCCACTCCGGCGGTTTTGACAAGGAGCGCGGGATCAATGTCCGGGTGGGACGTTTGGTTCGGCAGGCGGATTCAACGATTCAATCCGACTGCATGCTCATTGGTGGAGATTCCGGTGGTCCGCTTTTCAACATGAACGGCCAACTGGTCGGGATTCACAGCAGGGTGGGCGCTTCCCGTGAGGAAAGCATGCACGTCCCGATTCGCGAGTTCCAGCGTTGTTGGGATGATCTCAAGAAGGGAGAGTTTATTGGGAATGGAAGCTTCGCCAAGAAAGTGGTTCCGGGTTCGGGCTTCCTGGGGTTGATTGCCGAGAAGTCAGAAGAAGGCGGTCTCAAGGTGACCGAAATTTGGGAGGAGGGTCCGGCCGAAAAAGCAGGCTTGAAAGTCGGGGATCGGATCCTGGAGGTGGAAGGTAAAGAGGCCACCGATGAGGTTTTGAAGGCCCGTTTGGGCGAAATCGCCGAAGGGGACAAAATCAAGCTGAAGTGGATCAGCGGAGAAAAAACCATCGAGAAGGAAATCGAACTTGGAGCACGCCCATGAAGATCATCGTTACTCTCTATTTATTGGTCGCATCCCTGTCGTATGGGAACACCCTGCCGTCGGAAAAGCGGAAGAACGGCCCTTTGATTCAAGACGCGCTGGGCAAGGTGCAGGAGGCCCTGCAGGAAAGCAGTGCCGCACTTTACAACAATGAGACTTCCAGCTCGTTCCTTTACGGGACGGTGGTTTCTGAAGATGGATATATCCTCACCAAGGCCAGTGAACTGAAGGAGGTCAAAGACTTCCACGTCCGGGTCGGGACCAAAAAATATCGCACTCCGAAGGTCATTGCCAGTGATGAGACCTGGGACGTGTCGCTGATCAAGATTGACGCAACGGGTCTCGTTCCCGTGAAAATGGGCGAAGAGTCCAAGTTCGCCCATGGAACGTGGGTTGTGTCAAACGGGTCCACGGAACGGCGCTTCCGGCGACCCCGTCCAGGAATCATCAGCGCGAACAAGCGCGAGATTCCTCTTCCCGGAGGGGTCGTCCTGGGAGTGGAACTCAAGGAGAAGGACGGCGCCATTATGATAGGCAAGGTGACTGAAAAGTCAGGAGCCGAGAAGGCCGGAATGAAAAGCGATGACCAGGTTTTGGAAGTCGATGGCAAGGCCGTCAAGGACCGCAAGGAAATGATCAAACTGATCAAGGACCGCAAAGCGGGCGATATCGCCAAGATCAAGGTGAAGCGGGGCGACAAGGAAATGGTTCTCGAAGTCCGGTTGATGTCCCGGGAAGAGCTATACGGCAGGAAGATGACCCGGAACGACCAGTTGAGCGGCGGAGATCTTCAGCAGTCCGGCCGCCGTGCCGGTTTCCCCATGGTTGTTCAACACGAGACGATGTTGACTCGCGAGGAAGTGGGAGGACCGGTTTTTACCCTCGATAAGAAATTGGTTGGAATGAACATTGCCGCCGTCAACCGGGTGGAGGCATTTGCCATTCCCTCCGAAAACCTTCCCAAAATTTTCGAGGAATTGAAAAAGAAGGCTCAGTGACCTGCGCGGGCTGCCTTGTGTTTTTTAAAGAGCTCAAGGGTTCGGTCCCGTTCCTCGCTGTGGTCAACGATCGGTAAGGGGTAACCATCAGCCAGCGGGTTGCCGTCTTTTGGGGGTGCTTGAAACAAGCTCGCATCGACCTCCGCAAGCTCGGGGACCCACTTTTTGATGTATTCTCCCCTGGGATCGAAGCGTTTGGTTTGGGTCCACGGATTTTGGATGCGAAAGTAGGGGGCGGCGTCGGCCCCGGTCCCGGCGCTCCATTGCCAGCCTCCGTTGTTTGACGCGATCTCGCCATCCAGCAGGTGCTTGGCGAAGAATTGTTCGCCCAGGCGCCAGTCGATGTGGAGGTCTTTGGTGAGAAACATGGCCACGATCATGCGCACGCGGTTGTGCATGAACCCGGTCGTGAGAAGTTCCCGAATACCGGCGTCGATGATCGGGTATCCGGTTTTTCCGGCTTTCCAGGCCTCAAAGCTCTCGTCCGGTTCGGACCAAGGCAGGCCCCGCCAGTCCGGGTTGAACTCTTTCTCGAGCACTTCGGGATAGTGATGGAGGATTTGAAAGTAGAACTCCCGCCAAGCCAATTCCTTGAGAAACTGGGACGAACCGCACTCCGCGGCTTTGTGGTAGAGCTCCCGGATCGACAGCGTTCCCCATCGCAAATCCTGGGAAAGCCGGCTGGTGCCTGCCACGGAAGGAATATCGCGGGTGTCGTCGTAACGCTTGATCCGATTCGCCAGAGCTTCCTTCATGCGATCTCGCGCTGCCTTTTCGCCTCCTTTGGGGAGGTCCCAGTTTTCCTTTCGTTCCAAACCCCAAACCGAGAGGTCAGGGGCGGGGAGGGAGTCAATTCCCTCGGGAGTAGGGATCTTTCGTGGTCGCGGACCGGGTTGGGCCTTGGGAAGCGGTAGCCATCGCTTGGAGTAAGGGGTGTAAACCCGATAGGCCGAACCATCATCCTTCAGCACCTCGTCCGGTGCATGGAGATAGAGGTCGTCAAGGACATGAACCGGCACCGAAGAGTTCTCCCGCAATCGGTCCTCAATCTTTTTGCCGAAGGGATCAACGTCGGCATTGAGAAAAATAGCCTCGGCTCCGGACTCCTTGATGAGTTTGTTCAACTCTTCGACCGGGTCGCCCTGGCGGAAGATCAGCTTGCCGCCACCGTGCTCGATATTGGCGGCGAGGGAAGCTAGACATTCACACAGAAACTGCTGTCGCTTGCCTCCGGTCCAGCTGTGGCTTTGCTGCCAATCACTCAGGATGTAACAGGGGACGACTTCCTCGGTTGAAGCGAGCGCTTTGTTCAGCGCGGTGTTGTCGGTCAGCCGAAGATCCCGACGGAACCAATGGATTGCCCGTTGAAAGTCTTTGGCCATTCCGGATCAGGAGGCCTTTAGAATTTGGTGGGCTTTCTCGATCGTCGTTTTGCTGAGCTTCCCGTTGATGCGACGGGAATTGTCGATCAGCTTGAGAAGCTTGGCACGCGACCTCTCAGCAGCCTGCAAGGAACGCTCACCACCTCCATAGACCTTGTCTGAGAAATACTTGGTGAATGTTGTGCCCGCACGACTGACACAGAGTCTCCAACCTTCGAAAGCGGTCGTCTCGTAGGTGAATCGGGTCAGATTTTTTTTCGATTTGAGCATGGTTCGTATTTGCGATGGATAGGTAATCCAGCTTTTGGGGATTTCACCTGAAAATCGGGAAAATTTCAGGATTCTTCAGGAAATCTCCGAAAAAAGCATTGCATCGCCGCTGCCTTGCTGATTGTTTGCGCGCCCGCGAGCATTCGAAACTCGCCGTAGGTCCTCTGGGATTGCTGTGTCTAGCG
>JASFWU010000138.1:0-7136 GCA_050049035.1 Akkermansiaceae bacterium
CGATGGTAGTGGGACGATAGGTCCTGTGAGAGTAGGTCGTCGCCAGTTATAAGCCCCGGTTTTTCCATCCACATGGAAAAATCGGGGCTCTTTTTTGTACCTTTTCCGACCACCTTCAGACGCAACTTTCCTGGTGAGGTAATTCAGGGCTTGGCAGTGCCGGTGATGAAGGCGAACATCGGGAAATGAGGAAGATTGATATCAGAGCAGGGGCTCTCTGCCTGTGCTTGCTGGTTGTCAGTTGTCAATCGGACCGAGACGAAGTGACTTCGGAAATGTTCGAGATCCAAAGTGAGGAGCTGGAACATGCCCGCAAACAGCTTCGAAAAGCCGATCAACGATTGCTCGAACTTGAAGGTTTCCGGGTTCAGCATGAACAAATTAAAAAGGTGAAGGACCAATTGCTTGATCTTGAAGGACAGATCAAGGAGTCAACGGGTTCTCATGAAGAGGCAGAGGCCCAGTTAGCTGTGCAACAGCAGGAGTTTTCAAAGCTCCTGCGGCAATCCCGCATGAGGGTCCGTCGGGCCTGGGTCGGGAAGAAGATCGATTTGTCACTCACCAAAGGTGAGGGTTATGAGGCGGTCAAAGTTTTTGAGGTGATGCCGAACGGAATCAAGATTCAGCGTGACGTCGGTCCGGAAACAGTTCCTTTGGCGGAGATCCCCAAGGCCATCCGAGATCTCTTTTTGATGTCCGATGAAGAGGCCCAGGAATTCGCCGATCGAATGGAACAAACTGCAAAGAGACGTGTCGAGAGATACCGGGATTGGAAGGAAGCCAATCGGAACCGGACAGAAGACAAGGCTGACCAGGCGGTCCGTGCAAGGATTCGGGAGCTTCAAAAACAGGTGGATGAGATCAACAGGCGATACGATATCCGAAGAAAGGAAATGGATCGCCTCACCGCGGTAGCCGTCGCCTGGGAGCAGAGGAGCATCAACATCAAAAGCAAACCAGGGAAGGGAAGGGCGTTTCGCTACGCCCTCGCATACCGGGAAAAGGCTGCGGAAATTGAGGAAGGGAACAATCGCGCACTCCGGTATCAGAGTGGCTTGATTGACGAAATCCGGGAGTTGCAGGAGACTCTCAAATGATCGGCCACGTCAGATCGCGGATGATTTGACGTAGTCGGCGACCTTGGAAAGATCTCCGTCGGCCGCCCAAACATGACGAAGAAAGTCCGCCGGGTGGATGTTGCCGTGCTGGGCGAGGAAATTACGGTCGCCACCACATCCAAACATCATGTCAGGATCGAGCTCGCCTTTGAGCTTGGCCGTAGCCTTCGCAAAAATTCTCGGGAGGTAAGGGATTCCGCCATACTCTTCTCCAAACGGGGGTACATCGGACCGGGAAATCTGATGATCGCTAGCCACTCCATTTTGACAGGTGAGAAAATAGTCCCTCCGCACAGCAGCCACCAGGAGGGCCGTCGATTCACTGGGAACCCCTTCGTCGGCGAGGTCTTCCACAAAGTCGAAGAGTTCGCGGGGCTTGTAGCCGATAGAGGCAAGGAACTGAAGATTGTCCTCCGAGTAGTAGCTCATGAAATCCGAGTTTCCACTTTGGTAGGAGGAAAGGCAGTGGCGGAATAGCTTCAAAAAACGATCGTCCCAAGTCATGGGGTAAGATTGCAGCAGGTTGGGGCCTGTCAACGGCAAGCGTGATGTTGATCATGTTGACTTTCAATTTGTGGCTGGCACCTTCCAAGGGTGAGGAGAGGGTATCTGGCGTTGTTGGCATTGACCCTCTTCTCGTGTCGCGCCCGGGAATCGGCCGCCGAAGCCAAACTCTATGAGGAAAGGCAGCGAGAACTCGAAAGTCTCCAGGCGGAATTGCGCGCGAAACAAGAGGCCATTTACCAGACTCGAGTGCTCCCACCTGAAGAATCTCCGGAAGAACTGTCCGAGGACCTTGCTTCCAAAAAAGCCAAACTTGAAAAGCTGGAGGAAGAGATCGCAGAGATGCAGGCTAAGGAGATCGAGTTACGGCAGGAGCAGGAAAAACTACGCAAAATCACAGGGTCAAAATGACTTTCGTCGAGTGCCGTCTTAGCCTTCCATCTGTAACCATGGAGTTATTTTTTACGGAACTCCCTCTGGTAGGTTTCCCACTTGTGCCCGTTCATTTCCCATTCGCTGTAAAGACAGACCCCGAGGAAGTTTGACGGAAGTTGGTCAAAATCGGCCAAGCCGGCATGGATCCCTCTGAGTGCGTGTTTCAGGTTTTCGACATCGGGATGATGGTAGCCGGTATCGGCATCTTCGTAGGCAGGAAGCCCCAGGAGAACCGGAGTTTCACCCGACCACGTGAGGATCTCGTGTGTCCACGATTTCATGAGGCTTTCATAAACTTTTGAGAACCGCAACGAGGTATCATACATCATCGGGACGATGAGATGGCAACGGTCGGCGACCATGCGAAAGTAGTCTTCTTCCCAATGCACTTCGGGGAAAGGATGCCACCTGGTCGGGGGCGGGTATGCTGCCACCGACACGATTTTCTCATCCGGGACTGCTGCGGTCAGCTCTTCGAGCAAATGTAGAAAACCAGGGTTTCCGCTGGGCAGCGGTTCAATGTTGATCTGCACTCCGGCGAAGCCGGGATAGCTTTCGAGGAGAAGCAAAGTCGAACTTACAAAGTTCTTCCGCCATTGTGCTGATTCCAGAAAACACTGTTTGTGCAGAACTCCTCCAATCCACGGGAGGATCTTGCAATCCTGGAAGTGATTCAGGAATCTCGTCGTTTGCTCCGGATCCACTTCCGGGATGGTGCCATCGGGGCGACACGGGCAAAGGTGTGGAAACAAGTAGTTGATTCCGTTTTCGCGAAGCGATTCGCCAAGTTCCCGGACCTTCAAGTCAGAGCGAAACTTGCCGGGATCACGTTGGTAGGTGCGGAACCAGCGATCGTCTCCAAGCCAACCGTGTTGCAACCAGATTCCGTTGGTTCCATGATCGTGGCGGCCATCACGAATCGTTGTGCCCGGTGAGTAGGAGAGGTAGGCGATGAAGCCTGCCGCCGCCAGCAGTGCGGGAAAAGTGACCACGCGGAAGGGCGGACGGAAAACAATCTTCAAGCTTTTCAGCATGATCCCAGTGGATACCTCACTTCCATCCTGAAGGAAAGAACTGCCGGAAGGGATCGCCCGTAACCGGTCGGGTTAGGAAGAAGCTGATTCCTTCTTTTGGTTTTCAGCTTCGGCCTCATCAGGAGAAGACTTTTCGTCTTCAAGTTGGATCCCGGCGGTTCCCAGGGTTGGAAGAACCTTTCGCACGAGTTTCTTGAGCCCACCTTCGGAAGCCTGATAGTCGGTTTCGGCCTGCCGGATCGCCTTTTCCCACGCCTGGGCAAACCCCGGGGCCTGCTCTCGCATCAAGCCGATTGCGTTTTCGATGATTGAGAGTTGACGGAGTTCGGCACGGCCGGGCTTCTGTTGGAGCTCGGAAACATTCACACGCAGGTTTTCATTCTGCTCCCTCAATGTCTCGAGTTTGGCCTGAAGGCTCTCGTTGCCTTCGGCGTTGATCTTGAGCTGGGTGTTGAGGTGTTTTTGCAAAACCTGCCCTTCTTCTTCCATGCGCTGGATTTCCCGTTTGAGGCTGCGTCGGGCTGTAAACCCGGATTTCCAGGTAAAGAAAACCATGAGGAGGCCAAGACCGAGGCCGCCGGCAAATGGGGTGAAAAGGTAGTCTTGCAAATTCATCAAAGGCGTGGGGAACAGAGTCCGTATCCCCCTGAAATGCAAAGATTTTCTGAAAAGAGGAACGCCTCTTGAGCTACTTTGATTGTTCAAGCATACGAACGAGGGAAATCTCGGCGCGGGCACAAATGTCCTCCGGAAGTTCGACCCGGGGCTCGAGGTTTTCCAGGCAGGCATGGAGTTTCTCCAGCGTGTTCATTTTCATGTAGCGACAATCGGCGCAAGCACAGTGATCGGTGGGCCCGGGAATCAGGTTTTTGTCGGGAACCTCTTTTTGAAGCCGGTGGAGCATTCCCGATTCGGTGACCACGATGATATTTTTGGCCGGAGTGTTTTTGCAGAAGTCGAGCATCTTCTCGGTCGAGCAGACTTCGTCGGCGAGGAGGCGAACGGCTTTGGGGCATTCCGGATGGGCGACGACGACCGCGTCCGGATATTCGTCCTTGATTCCTTGAATGGAGTCTCGGGTGAATTCGACATGAACGTAACAGTTGCCCTGCCAGAGGTCCATGGGGCGGCCGGTTTGCTCGATCACCCATTGACCGAGATTTTCATCGGGAACAAAGAGGATGGGGCGGTCCTTGGGAGCCTGTTCAACGATTCGGGGGGCATTTCCCGAGGTGCAAATGACATCGCAGAGCGCCTTCACTGCGGCGGAGCAGTTGATGTAGGCAATCACGTAGTAATTCTTGTCGGCGTTTTCCTTGAGGACGGCTTCCAACCGGTCCGCGGGGCAGGCCTGTTCCAGGGAACAACCGGCATCGCGATCGGGCAGGACCACGGTTTTCTCGGGATTGAGAATCTTGGCGGTTTCCGCCATGAAATGAACCCCGCAGAAGGCAATGACATCCGCATCAGTTTCCTTGGCCTTGTAGGCCAGTCCAAGCGAATCACCTACGTAATCAGCCAGGTCCTGGATCGGCCCGACTTGATAGTTGTGGGCGAGAATGACGGCGTTGCGCTCTTTTTTGAGACGCAGAATGTCTTCTTTGAGATCGAGAACCGGCGTGGTTGGCATGTCGGCAATCTCCGCCAAGTGGGTCGTTTAGGCCAGTATTAAAACGGTCCCATTCTCACCTGACCATTGTGCTTTGCGCCGTCGGCCATGGAGAGGCTGCCGACTTTGAGATTTCCGGTGAGGATAGCCTTCTTTTCGAGAGCAAGAAGCCCCTGGCAGGCCAGATTGCCGGTCACCAATCCGTCGATCATCCCTTCGTCAATTTCAACGTTACTTAGAAACTCGACCTTTGAACGTCTTTCCACAAGGAGCTTGCGGCATCTGACCTTCCCGGAAATCTTACCGTTTCGGCGAATGATGAGGTCACCACTGCAGTCGGCGTCGCCGGTGAAGTCGCCTTCCACAATGAGGTCGTGACACTGGATGGCTGCTCCCCGGACAAGTCCCTTTTTGTGAATATGGACATTCCCGCGGGTTTGGATGGGACTCTGATGGGTTTCCTTGATCTCGTGATCAGCCATCGAGATAAAACGTCCGCAACTGCGACACTGGCTCGAGTTGGCCAGAATATTGGCCTCGTGTGTGGCACCGCACTCAAAGCATTGGACCTCCTTCGTTTGGATCTTCTTTTCGGGAGATTCGGTGTCTTTCTTCGGCTGTACTCCCCGGTAGCGGGAGGTTCCCGTCGCCCGATCTTTTTGAATGACCGGTTCATCGGCTTCCCCAGAATTACTGACATCGTCGGGCGGGCCCGGATCATTCTCCGGTTCTACAAGCTTCCGGAGACGAGCGACGGGTTCGGGATCGGAGGTTTTTTTCGGAGGAGCGACTGTGGCGATCTCCTTGGGGTCTTTTCGAGGGCTGTAGTCGACGACCACCTCAGGTTGTGGCGGACGATTGGCAAAAGGGTCGGGCGGGTTCAAAGGTCGTGCTTTGACTTCGCCCGATTTTTCGAAGCTCAGGTAGGCGCCACACTTTTGGCAGTATGAAGAAACCGCCAGCCGGGATTCCAGCTGACGGTGGTCACAAAGGGGACAGGTGACTTCAGTGGGACCTGTTTCCTTGTTTTTGTTCTGAAAGAAACCGAACACCTATGGGGTGAAGAAAAAAACGGTGTTTCAGCTGATCGACTCGTCCGAAAAGAGCTCAAGATTTACGAGGCTTTCGCCTGTCCTCCCCCTTTTTCCTGCTTGTTTCCCTGCTGGTGGGGCTTTTTTGAGTCGTTCTTCTTTGATGAGATTTCCTTGGGAGCGGAGGTGGGAGCTCCGACTTCCGATTTGCCGACAAAGACGGCACCGGGTTCGATGGAAAGGGTGGTGGCTTTGACATCACCAACCATCTCGGCACTGGCCTTGATCTCGACGCGATCAACAGCGGTGATATTGCCGTGAACTTTACCATAAATCACGACCGAACGTGTGCTGATTTCGGCCTTCAAGTGAGCGTTTTCAGCGACCGTGAGCGCTCCTTCGGAGCTGATCTCGCCTTCGATCCGACCATCGACAAGAAGGTCGTTGGTGAACTTGACCGAGCCCTTGATGTGGACGTCGTTGCTCAAGATATTGCGCTGTCCACCAGGGGCCTGGCTGGTGGTGGATTGCGGGGGAGCGGTGGGAGCGGGACCCGGGGCCTGCATCTCTGGCTGAGGTGCAGTCATCGGGGTGGGTGTGGGAGCCGCTGGTGGTTGGGGCTCGGGATTTTTGGCGGTTTTGCTGTCGATTCGTTGGAACATTTCCTTGGTAGTTTCGAAGAGAGTTTGTGGTCTGGTCGGGGGGGAATGGAAAGAAGGAATTTCGTTTCGGAAGATTATTCTTCAGTGGAAGCACCTCCGCTTGGTTCCGGCTTGGGGTCCTCGGTGGTCGGGGTGTTTGGGACAGCAGGGTCCGGCTTGTCCGTTTCAGTCGTTTCCTGAGCGGGTTCAGTCGTCTCCGGTTTGTCGGTTTCGGGAGCCGTGTTGTCCGCAGGCTTGTCACCGGGAGTGGAAGCGGGCTTATCGGCAGGCTTGTCACCGGGAGTAGGAGCCGGCTTTTCGGCAGGCTTGTTGCCGGGAGTTTTATTGCTGTCAGGTGTCGCAGGCTTCTTGGGCGGGATGGTGACCGGAGGTGTTTTGGCCTCGGGCTTCTTCTCAGTCGGTTGTTTGACACCAACGAGCTCAAGCCTCTCGTTGGCCAGGCTTTTTGCCCCAAAGTGTGTCTCCTCATATTCGGTGATGACCCGTTGGTAAAAGGCCTTTGCCTCCTCGTCCTTTCCCTCATCTCTGGCAAGATCACCGAGAGAAATCAGGGCATACGAGCTGGCCGCGGACTTGGCATCGACCGCGCTTTGAAAGGCAGATTTGGCTTCGGTCAGATTACCGAGTTGTTGCTGGAAAGACCCAAGCCGGGCGTAGGCGCTGCCAATGGCCGGATGTTCGGGGTATTTGGAGACAAATTCTTCGACAGTGGCCACTGCTTCCTGCCGCTGCTGTTCGCCCCA
>JASFWU010000010.1:0-19700 GCA_050049035.1 Akkermansiaceae bacterium
ACCGGGCTGCCATTCGCAAGCGGAATCCGGATCAGCGCAAGGCGTGGCTGGATTATCTTCGCTGGGCTTTTCACTCAAACCGACCGTGGGACCAGATCGCGCGCGACCTAGTTTTGGCACGCCCGCAAGCGAAAGAAGAACGTGGTGCTTCCTGGTTCATCCATGAACAACGGGATGATCACAGCGAAGTTGCCAAGAGGGTGTCCCGCACTCTTCTGGGAAAGCAGGTCCAGTGCGCTCAATGTCACAATCACCCGGTCGCTCCCGAAATCGAACAGCGTCACTACTGGGGACTCGTTGCCTTTTTTAATCGAAGCCTCAACGTCAAAACACCCGAAGGCCCGCGTGTGGCCGAACGGGCCAGCGGTGGCTACGACAAGTTTGCGAATCTCGAAGGGAAGACCCGTCAATCAGAGCTCGTCATTTATTCGAACGCCGTCATCGAGGAGGCCGGTGGAAAGCAAACGGAGGAATCGCGCGAGCTCTACGAAGTGGCGCCGCCCGATCAATGGCTGCGGAAACTCAAAAAAGACGAGAAGCTCAAAAAGGACCTCAAGGAACTTCCCGTCCCAAAATTCTCACGACGGGAAGCCTTTGCCCGGACTTTGACCAACGAGAATCAAGATTTCTCGCGAGCCATCGTCAATCGCATCTGGGCTCTTATGCTCGGTCGCGGACTGGTTCATCCCGTCGACTTGATGGACTCGGCCCACCCGCCCAGTCATCCCGAGCTCCTCGCCTGGCTTGCCCGTGATTTCGAAAACAACGGCTACAATCTCCGCCGCCTGATTCGCAACCTCGCCAAGTCCAGGGTCTACCAACTCGACTCGCGGCCCGCACCATCTTCGGGGCGTCCGCCACTTGATTCTCTCTTCGCCCGGGCGCTTGAAAAACCCCTCTCCGCTGAAAGCCTGGCCCGCTCGCTCCGCGTCGCACTGGAGCATGAGGATCCAAACGACGAGTCGCTCCGCCGTCACCTTGCCAGCATTTTCCCGGACCTCTTTGCCGAGAACTTTTCTCCCTCGGTTCAGCAAACAATGTTCCTGACCAACGGGCCACTCGTTGATCAACTCATTGCTGGATCTCCCCTTCTCAAACGCCTCACCGGCATTCAAAGCAAACGTGCACTGGCACATGAGATTTTTGAGGTCATCTTGTCCCGTCCGCCCGATCCTTCCGAAATGAAACGTTCGATCGCTTTCCTCAAACCAGGAAACTCCTCTTCCATTCAACAATTCTGCTGGGCGCTCATCACGAGCGCGGAATTTCGCATGAACCACTAATGGCCAAACCCGCTCCAAATCAGGATTGCGGATCTCCCGATCACAATCTCCACCGTCGCAAGTTCCTGCAGGGGCTCTCGGCGGGTGCCATTTCATCGATGAGTTGGGCCGGGCTCTTTGGTGCGCCTGCTTTTGCGGAGATCGCGAAGAAGAAACAGAAGCACTGCATTCTTCTTTGGCTTTGCGGTGGTCCCAGCCAATTCGAGACTTGGGACCCCAAGCCGGGAACAACCACCGGGGGGCCTTTCAAAAGCATCCCGACCAAAATTCCGGGAACCCATTTCTCGGAGCTCCTTCCCAAGTGCGCCTCCATCGCGGACAAGCTCGCGATCGTGCGCTCGATGCACACCAAGGCAAAGGAACACACCGAAGGCATCAACCTGCTCCAACGCGGTCATGCTCCGCGACCACCCTTCACCCGCCCGACTCTCGGCTCGGTGCTGGCTCAACAGCTCGGACAACTCGAATCCAAGCTTCCCAATTTCATTCTCCTCGATCCCTGCCCCGAAGGCAACGAATTCAAAGGCTTCAAAGCCGGGAACTGGGCTGGCTGGCTCGGCGCCGAATACTCGCCCGTCCGGGTTGGCGGTGAATTCAAGATCCCCAATGCCAATCGACTCGATTCCATTACCGAGGGCGACCACGAAGCGCGGGAAGCACTGCGAAACTTCTTCAGCAAGAAGTACGAGAATGATCGTAAATCATCGGCCGCCGGTTCGTGGAATGCCACCTTCGAGCGGGTCAACGGCCTGATGAGCTGCGCCCACCTCTTCGATCTCGAACGACTGCCCCAAAAGGATCGCGAACGCTACGGATCGGGAGCCTTCGGACAACACGCACTGCTCGCGCGCACCTTGGTCGAGGAAGGAGCACCCTTCGTGATGGTGGCCAATGGAATGCCCTGGGACAGCCATGTCTTCAATCACGAGATTTACCAGATGGTGGTGCCGGATCTCGACAACATCATTTTTCAACTGACCAAGGATCTCGAGGAACGAGGGCTTTTGGAAGACACTCTCGTGGTGGCAATGGGTGAGTTTGGCCGGTCGCCCTGGATCAACCAGGCCCGAGGCCGCGACCACTATCCCGATGCCTGGTCTCTCGCGATGGCCGGGTGCGGCATCCAAGGAGGAGCAGTGGTGGGATCGACCGACAAATATGGCGCGGAGGTGGTCGATGATCCCTTCAATGAAGAAAACCTTTTCGCGACCATCTTCTCGGCCCTCGGAATCGATCCTCATGCCGAATTCAAGATCGACGGATTTCCCACCTTCCATCACGTCGAGAACAACGCAGCCCCCATCAAGCAGATCCTCTCATGAACGCTCCGACCCTCAAAAAAGGCAAGGAGATCAAACTCCCTTCGCACGTTCTCGACCTCACCCTCGGGGCAGAAAATAAACTCTACGTGGCCTGTCTGGACGGCGGCATCTATGAAGTTTCGACCGTCACCAATCTTCTCAAGAAGCCGTGGAAAGAAATTGCCCGGCACGACAACTACGCCTCCGGGGTCAACTGGTCTCCTTCCCGGAAGGAGCTCATCTCGGCAAGTTACGATGGCGATCTCAAGTGGATCAACCCGTCCAATCAACAGGAAACCGCCAAGGTCAAGGCCCACAACTTTTGGTCCTGGCAGAGTCGCGTTTCACCGGATGGAAAGATAGTCGCGACGACGACCGGCCAGTATCTCTGCGGCGGATACAAATACGAACCGGCCCCTGAAACCGAGCTTTCGGTCAAGGTGTTCGATGTCGCCACCCGTGAGCTCCTGCATTCATTTCCCCACACTCCGCCGGTGCAGTCGGTGGCGTTTTCAAACGATGGCAAGCTGCTCGCCGCCGGAAATCTCATGGGCGAAGTGATTCTCTGGGATTTGGCGAACGGAGGAAAGGAGCTCGCCCGCATCAAGACGCCGGACTTTACCGGATGGGGCATCATCAAAGGGCACTACTACACCGGCGGCGTGTTCTCGCTTCACTTTGCTCCAGATGATCAATCGCTCTACCTCGCCGGGATGGGCAAGACCACTGATCCGGCGGCCGGGAACGGCAAGCAACTCTGGCAACGGTTTGCCTGGAAAGACGGCGTCAAAAAAGTCGGGGAAGCGGCCAAAGGTGAGATCGGCGAAGGGCTCATGGAAACCCTCACCTTCCATCCCGACGGGAATTTCTTTGTGATGGCCGGACGCCTCTTCAAAGGCGACTGGAATGCCGCGCTGTTCGACCGTGAGTCCGGTTCCCGGGTCCATCACCAAAATGTCGGCTTCCGGGTTTCCACTTCTGCTTTCACTCCGAATGGGAAGCATCTCTATCTTGGCGGTGGAGTGAACCAGGGACGTCCCGAAGAGAACAAGACATGGGGCCGCGTGGTGATTTACGAGGTGATTTGAGAATCAGGAGTCGCCTTGAGAAGTTCAGTTAAGCGACAACCTACTCACTTTCGCGCCATCAACCAGAGCGCGTCGGAGAGTCGATTGAGAAAAATACGCACTTCTGAGGTCGCAACTTCGTCGGGCACTTCCCAAACCCGTCTCTCAGCCCGCCGCGCCACCGTGCGGGCGACGTGCAGGCGGGCTGCCAATTCTCCCCCTTCCGCTCCGGGACGCAACCAGCCCTCAAATTTTCTCCCTCCTTCAATGCCACCGGCCCATTCCTCCATCCAGGTGATTTCCTCCTCGCCGATCCGGCCGAATCCAGCCCGGTCGTATTCCTCTTTCTTGCCCGCGGGCATGGCGAGCTCACCCATCAGGGTCACCAGCCAGTTCTGAATCTTGTCCACCGCGTCCGCTGCTTCGCCATCCATCGCCACTCTGGCCATCCCGAGTGCAGCATTGAGCTCATCCACCGCTCCCAGCGCCTCAATCTGAGGATCACCCTTTGGAGCCTTGCCCCCGAACAACAAATCGGTGAATCCTCCGTCCCCTCGTTTCGTTGTAATACTCATCGGGGGAACTTTCATCTTTCCTTCTCCCCCGTCCACTACGAAACTCCCAGCCATGCAACGTCGACACTTCATCCATTCTTCTTTCGCCGCCCTCGCCACCACCGCGCTTGCCGATCATCACGGCAAGAAGCCAAAGAAGGCCGAGGATCTTTTCGATATCTCCCTTGCCCAGTGGTCCAACCACCGCGCTCTTAAGGGAGGCAAAATGAAGAACATGGACTGGCCGGCCTACACCAAGAAGACCTACGGCATCCACGCCCTCGAATACGTGAACCAATTCTTCAAGGACAAGGCCAAGGACATGGCCTACCTCGGCGAACTCAAAAAGCGGGTCTCCGATCTCGGCATGACCAACGTCCTCATCATGATCGACGGCGAAGGAGCCCTCGGAGCCGGATCCGATGCCGGCCGCCAAAAGACCGTCGACAATCACAAGCGCTGGGTCGAGGCCGCGAAATTCCTCGGCTGCCATTCGATCCGGGTGAATTCCCAGGGCCAGGGCAAAAACGATGATGAAAAGGCCGCCAACTGCGTGAAGGGACTGACCGCCCTATCCAAGTTCGGTGCCGAGCACGAGATGAACATCATTGTGGAAAATCACGGTGGACTTTCTTCGAACGGAACCTGGATGGCCAAGGTCCTCAAGGAAGTGGGAATGAAGAACTGCGGATCCCTGCCCGATTTCGGTAACTTCCACGGATACGATCGCTACCAGGGGCTCGAAGATCTCATGCCCTACGCCAAGGGCGTTTCAGCGAAGTCCCATGATTTCAATGCGGAGGGTTATGAGACCAAGACCGACTTCATGAAGGCCCTCAAGATTGTCCTGAAACATGGATACAAGGGTTACGTCGGCGTGGAATACGAAGGCCGGAAGCTTTCCGAAGACGACGGCATCAAGGCCACCAAGGCTCTTCTTGAGAAGTGCCGCACGGCGCTCTTCGGCGAAATCCAAAAGTAAACGTCCCTTTTTTCGGGAACGAAACAATTGGCTTCACAAGCTGCCTGGCTTTCTCGCGGACCATTAATCGTTTTTGTTGAAAATTGCCGTTTTTCGATTTTTTCAAAGTTTGACGTTGCCAGAACCGCCGACCTGTCGAAACTGAGTCCCGTTACTTCGTGACCGTCATGCCGAACGCCACCCTCCCGCTTCCAAGCCTGAAACATCAGCCCGAGCTCGATCCTGGTTTCCAGCCTGCTTCCATCTGGCGGCAGACTTTTCGAGGACTTTGCGAGGAACGTGGATCGCGCGAGTTGAAGCTCGTCATTCTGCGCCCCGATGGCACCGGGCTCGACCACTCGGAGCAGATTCTGGCTGGCGACGACACGGAGTCGGCTGCGCTGAACTTCCGCTTGATCGAACGCACGGTGAAGTTCCTGCTTTGGAGCTTTGGCGGCACAAGCGTTGTCCTCGAAAACGCCCCCGAGCTGGCGAGCGAGCTTCAGGAGCACTATCGCGAAGGAGGAGCCCGCGAGTTTGATGTCGACTACTCGCGTCGCTTCTACGGCGAAACCCTGACCATTTCCTCTGTCGAGCCAGGCCAGCTTCCGACTCCCAAAGCCGAAGAGGAGTCTTCCTCTGAGATCGGATTGAAAGGCAACCGGATCGGCTTTGACCTCGGCGGTTCCGACCGCAAATGCGCGGCCGTGGTCGACGGACAGGTCGTTTTTTCCGATGAGGTGACCTGGGATCCCTATTTCCAAAGCGACCCAGCCTATCATCTGGAGGGAATTCTCGACAGCATTCGTCTTGCTGCCGGTCACCTTCCCTCGGTTGATGCCATCGGTGGATCAGCGGCGGGGGTTTACGTCGACAGCAAGGTGCGGGCAGCCTCTCTCTTCCGGGGCGTGCCCGACGAACTCTTCGCTGATCACGTTGAGAACATCTTTTTCGAGGTCGCCAAGGAATGGGGCGTTCCCATTCGGGTGGTCAACGACGGAGACGTCACCGCGCTCGCCGGCGCGATGTCCCTGAAGGATGGTTGTGTTCTCGGTCTGGCGATGGGAACGAGTGCCGCCGCAGGCTACGCCGACGAGAACAGCCGGATCACCTCGCGTCTTTCCGAACTGGCTTTCGTTCCTGTCGATTTCAACGACGAAGCTGCGCGTGATGAGTGGTCGGGCGACATCGGCTGCGCTGTAAACTACTTTAGCCAACAAGCGGTCTCCCGTCTTATTGAACCGGCCGGACTCGACATCGACCCGTCGCTCGACAAACCGGAGAAACTGGTTCTTGTCCAGAAATCGATGGAGGAGGGTGATGACCGGGCCGCTGCGATCTACCGCACCATCGGCTGCTACCTCGGATACGCCATTCCCCAGTTTGCCCGCTTCTACGAAATCCGACACCTTCTTCTCCTTGGTCGGGTTCTCACCGGAAAGGGTGGCGAAATCATCATTGCCAAGGCCGAAGAGGTTCTTCGTGACGAGTTTCCTGATCTGGCAGCTCGGATTTCGTTGAGCACTCCGGACGAAAAGATGAAGCGTCATGGCCAGGCCATCGCGGCCGCCAGCCTTCCCACGATCTAGGGACTTTCCTCAAGTTGTAAGGACAAAGCGATTCCCGGCGTTATCGTTCTGATGCCCCGGGTTCTTTTCCTCACAATCGTCTCTGCCGCGATCGCATGGGCGAATCCAAAACCCTTGGTTGTCTATCAATTCCAGGAGACCAAGGGTGGCAAAATCGCCGACACCTCAGGGATCAAACCGGCGGCCGACCTTGAGATCCGGGATCCCGGAGCTCTTCGTCGAGCACCGGGTTCTCTGACCATCCTTCGTCCCACCCTTCTCGCGAGCAAGTCCGCGCCCGCCAAACTCATTAATGCGGTCAAACGCAGTGGCGAAACCACCATCGCCGCGTGGCTCACTCCCCGGGATACCAAACAATCGGGTCCGGCTCGAATCGTCTCTCTTTCCCGTGATTCCTCCAATCGAAACTTCACTCTGGGTCAGGACAAGGGAGCATTCGATGTTCGCTACCGCACCGAGCGCACCGGGAAGAACGGGCTCCCCTCACTCTCCTCCGGAACGCTACGCACGGAGCTCACTCATGTCGTTTTCACCCGTTCGAAGAATGGCAAAGGGCATCTCTACATGAACGGCCGCCTGGCCAAAAGCCGTTCCTTCCCGGGTTCACCCGGCAACTGGGACCCGGGTTACCGGCTGGCACTGGGCAATGAACTTTCGGGCGACCGCCCGTGGCTTGGGACCTACCACCAGGTCGCCATTTTTGACCGGGCTCTCTCACCGGGCGAGATCACGGCGCTCTTCAAGCAAGGCACGAAAGCCACCGCTCCCCGCCCGGCCTCGCCCACCGATCGCAGCCGAAGCCTCTTCATCAATCACATCGAACCCATCCTCGCCAAGCACTGTCTCGAGTGCCACGACGCGGTGACCGCGAAGGGAGACCTCGATCTTTCCACTCAGAAGACCGCCTTTCTCGATCCTGACATCATCGCCGCCGGTCATCTCGACAAATCGCTGGTGTGGGAGTCGGTGGAATCAGATGAAATGCCCGAGAAGCGTCCGCCTCTGTCGCCGAAGGAAAAAGCCCTTCTCAAGGAGTGGATCAAGACCGGCGCGGTTTGGGCCGGCGGCAATATCGACCCGTCGGCTCATCGCCTTTCCAATGACCCGAAGAAGTATCCTCGTCGCCTCACCACCCCGGAGTATATCGCGACGGTGAAAGCGGCCGTCGGGGTGGACATTTCCGCGGAAGCCAAGCAACTCCTTCCTCCCGACCTTCGCACCGACGGCTTCCAGAACACCGCTTACAATCTCGGGGTCGACTTGAAGCATGTCGAAGCCCACGCCCGCCTCGCCGAACTGGTGGTGGAGAAACTCGATGTCGGAAAATTTGTGCGGCGCTTCTCCGGCAATCGCAAGACCACCCAGCGAGCAATCCGGCCGCACCTGCAATCCGTGGGGACCTGGCTTTTACGCGGCCCACTTTCCAATCGGGAAATCGATCTTTATCACGGCATCGTCACGAGCGTGGGCGCCAGTGGTGGAGACTTCGAAACCTCCTTCGCCTACGTCCTTCGTGCCATGCTGCAGTCACCGCGTTTTCTCTATCGCATCGAATCGGAAGGCTCACCCGACTCCTATGAACTGGCCTCCCGGCTCAGCTACCTCGTTTGGGGTGGACCTCCCGATGCCGAGCTCTTCGATGCCGCGAAGAAAAACTCTCTCCATGATTCCACGGAGTTGAGAAAGCAAGTGGAACGGATGCTCCGCGATCCCCGGGCAATCGACCAATCCCTCGCCTTTATCAGCGGTTGGCTCAACCTCGGACATCTCAAAAACCTGGAACCCAATCGAAAGCACTTTCCGAAATGGCAGCCTCAGCTTGCCAATGACATGCGCCGGGAAACTCTCGCCTTTGCCCGGCATCTTTTCTGGGACGAAAAGCGCCCGCTCGGTGACCTCCTCAACGCAAGATTCACCTTCCTGACCCCGGAGCTTGCAAAGCACTATGGTCTTTCTCCCAAGGAGGAAGCCTTTGCGAAGTACGACCTCAGTCGTACTCCCCGCGGAGGCATTCTCACCCAAGGGAGTCTTCTCACCATCGGAGGCGACGAAGCTTCCATGGTCACCCGCGGGCTGTTTGTCCTCAATGATCTTTTGCGCGGTTCGGTGAAAGATCCGCCAGCCGACGTCGACACCACTCCCGTTCCAAGCAAACCCGGACTTTCCCAGCGAATGGTCGCTGAGAAGCGAATGAAGGACAAAGCCTGTGCAGGCTGCCACGCCAAGTTTGAGCCTTTGGCCTTTGGACTTGAACAATACGACGGCCTCGCCCGCTTCGCCACCAAGGACACCTTTGGCAATTCCCTGCAGGAGAACGGACGAATCCTCATCCCCGGAGACGGCA
Organism: Akkermansiaceae bacterium; assembly: GCA_050049035.1. Classification (GTDB taxonomy): domain Bacteria; phylum Verrucomicrobiota; class Verrucomicrobiia; order Verrucomicrobiales; family Akkermansiaceae; genus SW10. The sequence continues at coordinate 9,100 of JASFWU010000010.1, forward strand.
AACCGGCAAACTATCAAAACAGCCGGGAACTCATGGATCTCCTTGCAAAGAGCCCGCGAGTGCGGGAGACCATCATCTGGAAGATCGCGCAATTTGGCCTGGGGCGCCCCATCGCCACGACTGATCGACCTCACCTTGAAACGATCATGTCCCGGACCAGCTCAAATCCCACTTATCAAAACGTCCTTCTTCATCTTGCCACCTCACCCCTCATCACGGAATAACCTCTCTGCACCATGAACCGCCGCACTCTTCTCCGCTCCCTCGCCGGAACCACCATCGGACTTCCTTTTCTCGAGGAAATGTCCGCTGCTCCCAAGGCAGCCGGCACTGCCATTCCCATGAGGGCCTTCAACCTCTTCTTCGGATTGGGCATTCCTTCTCCGCTCCAACAGGAGGGTTTCGAGGGAGTGATGGAACCTCTAAAACCGTTGTCGGACAAACTCCTCATCATGCGCGGTGTGGATCACGTGCGAGCCGATCAATCGGGCATCAACGCGCACTTCGATGGATCCTCGGCCGCCTTCACCGCAACACCCCCAAATGGTGAAGCGAGAGCCGGTGGCGCCTCTCTCGATCAACTCCTGCGCCAGGCCCACTACCCGAAGGGCCAACCCGAAGGAGTGGTGCCGACTTTGGTCGCCGGGACCTTTTTCCGACGAAGCCGCATCTCCCGTTACGTTCACTCCTACCATTCCGATGGAACGGTGGCCGCTCAAATGCAGGAACGCCCGCTCGATCTCTTCACGCGGGTCTTTGGTCGGATCAAAGGTGTCGGCAAGCTCGACGAACGATTGCAACGCAGCGTCCTCGACTCCGTCGTTGAACAATACCGGCACTATTCCGGAAACAACTCTCCCCTTGGGAAGGAATCAAAGGAACGCTTCAAGACCCATCTCGACCGGATTCGCGAATACGAACAACGCGCCTTTCAATTCGAGGCCGACAAGGACGCTCCTCCCGCGCCCCCGGCTTCCCAACTACCACACGGAGGCAAGGCTGATCCCGGCGGACAAGGGCTCGACATGCAACTTGATGATCTTGTTCGCGAGTGGCGTCTGATGTCGGAACTCTATGCTCTCGCCATCCAAACCGACCGCGCGCGCTTTGGCTCTCTCACCTTCCTGGCCGCCGGAGAGCGCCTCCGCATCAAGGGCGACTACCACTATGATGGCAAAAAACGGTTCACCTTTGACGATGCCGCCCAGCTTCGGGCTTCCGGCGACAAAGGCTGCTCGCACGAGTGGTGGCACAAGTTCAATGAGAAGAAGCAGAACGAACAACTCCGCGCCCATGCTCACATGAAAATGCGCGAGGTCGCCCATTTCCTCTCCCTGCTGGCCAAGGACGACTGCCGGGAAGGCAATGGCAAGACCATCCTTGAAAATGCCCTCATCACGATTTCCACCGAGTCCGGAGACGGGCGTCACAACAATACCAAAAGGGAGCTCTCGGGGATCTTCCACGCCGTCACTGGAGCGAACGGCCGCTTGAAAACCGGCGAGATCCTCGACGTGAATTCCGAGGGACTGGATGTCTACAACACGATCGCTCGCACCACCGGAGCCAAAGTGAAACTTGGTCCAGCCAACCGTCCCGGGCGCCTCGTCGAGAAAATCATCGCCTGAAGGGCTTCAAACACGCCCGATTGAAAAGAGTTAGGTTGTGCCCGGCCGGACGCACCGCTAACTTTTCGTATGCACACAAAAAGGTTTCTGATCGGAGTCCTCGCCTCCCCATCGCTCGCTTTCGCGACCCCGGTGATTAACGAGATCCACTACAACAACAACGACAATACCGTCCTCAACGAATTCGTGGAGATCCACAATCCGGGGGAGAACACCGTGGATGTCGGGAACTGGTCCCTCGATGGCGGTGTGCGCTTCACCATTCCACCGGGCACCAGCATTCCGCCGGGCGGGTATCTCGTTATTGCCGAGGATCCTGCCACCATCACTTCGGAATTTGCCGTTCCGGCTCTCGGCCCCTACGAAGGACGGCTCAACAGCAGCGGCGAGCTCATTGAGCTTCTGGATGCCTCGGGCGCTCAGCGCGACCAGGTCGACTACGGGGTTGGCTTCCCCTGGCCCACTCGTGCCAAAGGCGAAGGAAGTTCGATGGAGCTGATCAACCCGAATCTCGACAACGACCTCGGGAGCTCGTGGCGAAGCTCAGGCGTGGGATTCAGCGGAACTCAACAGGTCTACGTCACAGCCGAGTCGAACTGGAGCTACCGCAAGGGACTCTCGGAGGCTTCTTCCCCCATCCACGACTGGACCAGAACGGACTTTGTGGAAGATGCCTCGTGGCTGACCGGACAGGCTCCCTTCGGCAGGAGCGAACCGCTCGCCAACACCAATCTCGATGACGCTCGCAACAACTACTCCTCGGTTTTTCTTCGAAAGACCTTCAATCTGAATGGCCAGGTTCCCTCGTCGGCCATCCTCCGTCTCATCTACGACGACGGCGCCATTGTTTGGCTCAATGGAACAGAGATTTTTCGCACTTCTTCGGTTGATCCCGGCATCATTGACTACCGTGGAAACGACCCATCCAATGCGGGCGGAGACGGAACAGCCATTGCTGATCACGAGCAGGCCGGCTACGAGGAATTTTTGATCCCGGGAACCGCCACCCTTTTTCAAGAGGGTGAAAATGTCCTTGCCGTTCAGGTCTTCAACCGGGTTTCGGGCAACAGCGACTTTCTCATCGATGCCGTCCTGGAAAGCCCCGAGCCCTTCAGTGACCCAGCCCCACCGAGTCCGGGACGAGCCAACGGCACAACCGTCGTTGCGGCCCCGCCCAACATCCGACAGGTCAATCACACACCGAACGAACCCACTTCGCAGGATCCGGTGGTCATCAGAGCCAAGGTGACCGACCCCGAAGGTGTGGCTTCGGTCACCCTTTCCTACCAAGTCGTTGCTCCGGGTTCCTACATCCGCATCACCGATGCTGCCTACGAGACCAACTGGACCGAGGTCGACATGACCGATCCCGACGGCGACGACACCTGGTCCGCCACCCTGCCCGCGCAAGATCATCGCCACTTGGTCCGCTATCGAATCACAGTGGCTGACACCGAAGGCAGTGCCGTCATCGTTCCTTTTGATGACGACGAGCAGCCCAACTTCGCCTTCTTTGTTTACGATGGGGTTCCGGAATGGTCCGGCTCCGACCGTCAGGGTGTCGGAACCCCGATCACCTTCCCCTCATCATTGTTGAACGAGATGCCGGTCTACCACCTCATCGCCAACTCGATCGATGTGACAAACTGCCAGTATAATTCGGCTTTTGAGAACAGCCGCTTCCGCGGAACGATGGTTTACGACGGAGTGGTTTATGATCATATCGAATTCAAAATCCGTGGCGAGTTTTCCACCTACCGCAGCGGGAAAAACAAGTGGCGGATTTTCTTCAATCCCGCCCGCGAATTCGAAGCCCGCGACAACTATGGACAGAAATACCGCGAGCCGTGGGACGAGCTCAACATCAATGCCAATGCAAGTCCCTGGGCCGCCGTGAACCGTGGTATGGCGGGCCTCGACGAGGCACTGTCCTTCAAGGCCTATCAAATCGCCGGCATGGCCAGCCCGAATACCAACTACTTTCACTTTCGCGTGATCGATGAATCTCTCGAAACCTCCCCCACGGATCAGTATCGCGGCGACCTGTGGGGACTTTACCTGGCGGTCGAACAACCCGATGGCTCCTTCCTCGACGAACGGGATCTCCCGCCTGGAAACGTCTACAAGATCGAAGGCGGCAACGGAGACAAAAAACACCAGGCTCCCAATCAGCCGACGAATGGCTCGGACTGGAGTGTCTTTTATAGCCAATCCAATAATACCAACACCGAAGCATGGTGGAGGGAACACATGGACATTCCATCCTACGTCACCTTCCGGGCGGTCAACCGGGCCGTTGGCAATGTTGATCTTCGAAATGGCGCCAATCACTATTTCTACCATCGGGGCCTTGCCGATGGCACGCCCGACAAGTGGGTCGTTATTCCGTGGGACCTGGATATGATGCTCATTTCCATGGGGCATTGGTCCGGGACCATTAGACAGGAACGTTGCCTCAATCATCCCGCCATTCGCGTCGAATATCAAAACCGTTGCCGGGAAGTGATGGACCTGATGCTTTCGGATTCTTCTCCCGACGGCGGGCAGGTCGGCCAGCTCGTTGGGGAGTTTTCCCGTCTTGTCGCTCCGGCCGGCCAGTCGCCCGATTGGGTGACGCTTGATCGCCACCTCTGGAACTGGCATCCCCGCACGCAAACTGGAAATGCTCAAACCAACCACAAGGGAAGCTTTTACCGGACTCCCTACTTCGATTCCCGAAGGGGCGGAAACTGGACCCGCACTCTCACCTCGAGCAGTTTTCAGGGGTCGAAGGATTATGTCATGCAATACATGACCGACAGCGATCCCAACCCGGAGACCTGGTCCCGCAACAGCGGAGATCAACAAGGATACGGATACAACTTTGTGTCATCCGAAGCAAATGATCCCAACATTCCCGATACCCCGATGATCACCTACAGTGGGGAAGCGGGATTCCCGACCTCGGGTCTTTCCTTTACCAGCTCCGCCTTCTCCGACCCCCAGGGTTCATCCACGTTTGGAGCGATGGAGTGGCGCATTGCCGAGATTGCCAATCCTTCCGACGCTGCTCCCACCTATGAAATTGAAAGCGGATGGGAAAGCGGAGTCCTGACCACCTTCAATGCCACCCTGGATCCTCCCGCTCTCGCGACCCGGCCTGACCGGACCTATCGGGCCCGCGTGCGGCACCGCGACAATACCGGACGGTGGAGTCACTGGTCCTTGCCTGTGGAATTCAGCGCTTCGCCTCCGAGCGTCCAGAATCTTCAGGAAAATCTCGTCGTCAGCGAGATCATGTATAACCCCGCCGGCGACGACGCGACCGAGTTCATCGAACTCTTCAACCGTGGCACTTCCACTCTCGATCTCACCAACGTCCGGTTCACCAAGGGAATCGACTACGATTTTCCGGCAGGCATTTCCCTTTCCCCCGGTGCCTACCTTCTTGTAGTGAAAAACACCACGGCCTTCGAAGCAAAGTACGGCAACAACCTTCCGGTCGCTCCGGGACAATACGACGATGACAGCCTCAGCAACGGCGGCGAATTGCTCAAGCTCGCGCTCGGCACGGTAGCCATTCACGAGTTTGATTTTAACGACGACCTCCCTTGGCCGGAGTCACCCGACGGCGATGGCTACTCGCTTGTTCTGTCTCACACCGGAGGAAACCTCATTGATCCCATCCTCGACCCATTGGGCCACGGCATCGCCGCAAACTGGCGGGCAAGCAGCGCCGTTGATGGATCTCCCGGAGTCAGTGATCCAACCACTCCCTTCACCGGAACACCCGGCAACGATTCCGACTTCGATGACCTCGATGATCTCCTCGAATATGCCTTGGGAACTTCCGCCTCCACCTTCAACGACTCTCCGTTCGCCATTTCGGTCGTAGCGGGCGCAGCCAGCCTGACCTTTCCCGTCGATCCTCTCGCGGACGGGGTGATTTACCTTCCCGAGAGCAGCACCGACCTGGTGAACTGGACTTCTTTGGAAAATCTCACGTCACATTCTCCGGAATCGCGCACCTACACCCTTTTCCAGCCAGACCAAAAGACCTTCTTCCGCCTGCGGGTGCAACAAGTTGAGGCTGTTCCACGTTAGATTCGATTGACGTCATGAAAGCACTTCTCTTTTTCCACCTTTCCGTTTCCGCCCTCTGTGCCGACCCGGTGACCCTTCCCTTATGGAATGGACCCGTTCCCGGAGAAGCGGACCAAAAGATCGGAGAGGAAAAAACCTTCGATCGCGATAAGAACGGCATCCTGCGCGTGACCAATGTCACGAAGCCGACCATTACCTTTTATCCGGCACCAGCCGAGAAGGCCACCGGAGCAGCAGTCATCGTGGCCCCCGGAGGCGGCTACTCCATTTTGGCCTACTCACATGAGGGGACAGACGTCTGCAAGTGGCTCAACGAGATCGGGGTTTCAGCCGTTCTTCTCAAATACCGGACGCCGCGCCGACAGAACCTTGCCAAACATCATGCCCCGTTACAGGACGCACAACGCGCGGTTAGCTTGGTGCGATCCAAGGCCGCCGAATGGAAAATCGATCCTGATCGGCTGGGATTCCTTGGCTTTTCCGCCGGAGGACATCTCACCGCCACCGTGGTGACCTCGGACGGCTCGGTCACCTTTAAGAAAGAAGCGGTTGATCAATATTCACCGGTCCCCAATTTCGGCATTCTCATCTATGCCGCTTACCTCAAGGATCCCAAGGACCCGAACAAGCTGGTTCCGGAAGTTGCAGTCGACAAGAACACGCCTCCCTGTTTCCTCGTCGTCGGCCATCAGGACTCGCGCTTCGTCGAAGGTTCCGCCTTGTTTTATCTCGCCATGCAGCGTGCCAAGCGCCCTTGCGAACTCCATATCTTTGGCAAGGGCGGCCATGGGTTTGGCATGAAGGAAATCCCCCAGCGAATTGGAGCCTGGCCGCAGGTTGCCGGCGAATGGATGAAGGAATCGGGATTTCTTACCGGTCCTAAAAAGTAACCGGTCCCCGGGATTTCCCGGTTACTTCAGCAAATCCGGGCGATTCTGTTTCGTCCGTTCCTCCGCCATTTCCTGCTTCCACTCATCGATCCTGGCGTGATTGCCGGAGAGTAGAATATCGGGCACTTTGAGTCCGCGAAACTCCACCGGCTTGGTGTAGGCCGGTGCCTCCAGGAGTGAGGGATCGCTGAATGATTCATCCTGTGCCGACCGGTCATCCCCCAGCGCTCCCGGAAGCAGGCGGACAATGGCATCGGTCGCGACAGCCGCAGCGATGGCTCCATTCGTCAGAACATAATCTCCAATCGACAGCTCGAGATCAACCAACTCCTCGATCACCCGATGATCCACCCCTTCGTAGTGGCCACACAAAAAGATGAGGTCACTCCAACCCGACATCTCTCTCGCGAGCTCCTGCTTGAATACCCGACCTTGTGGCGTCATCAGAATCACCTTGGATTCCGGAGTCCGGAGATCTTCAATCGCCGCAAAGATCGGCTCGGGTTTGAGTAACATCCCCTGCCCCCCTCCACAGAGATAGTCATCGGTCTTGCGATGTTTTCCCGTGGCCCAATCTCTCAGATTGTAAGCTTCAATCTCAACCAGTCCCGACTCCCGGGCCCGTTTCATCATGCTCTCACCGAGTGGAGCCATCGCGATCTCCGGAAAGAGAGTGAGAATGCGAACCCTCACGACGACCGCACATCGACGGTTAGGCCAGCCCCGACCGATTCCAGGGCCTCGATGAGGCGTCCGGCATCGAGATCAGGCGGCAGGCTCACTTTTCCTTTGGTGCAAAAAAGGAGATGCCCTGCCATGGGTGCGGATTCCAAGGAAGTGTGCAATTCCTCCACATTAGCTCCGAGTCCGGCAATGGTGCTGGCGATTCGTTTGACAATACCCGGCTCATCCAGCCCCGTGATATCCAGATTCAGACTCACTCCATCGTCCCCTGATTCGGTTGAATCATGCACGATCGTAATGGTCAGCCCTCTCGCTCCCAGACCCGATAAATCAGCCTCAAGAGCCGCGACTTGATCCTCCGGGCATTCCACCCGCAGGATACCGGCAAACTGTCCGGCCATCCGGGCCATCCGGCTTTCCTGCCAGCTTCCTCCATGGGCGGACACCAAATCGGCGATATCTCCAACCAACCCGGTCCGATCGGGACCCAAAACCGTTAAGACCAATGATGCATTCATGACACTATTCCACGATGACCGGAGTTCCCACCTTGGCAGCCTCGAAGAACTTGACCGCCATCTCCTTGGGCATGCGAACGCAACCGTGAGAAGCGGCATAACCAGGCAGATGACCGACGTGCATGCCAATCCCTCCGTTGAAGCGCATGAAGTAAGGCATTGGCGCGCGTTCAAAAACCTCCCCCGGTCCGGCCCGGTGTTTGCGGGTGTCCGCGTCTCCATTGACGATCTCGCCCGTAGCCTTGTTGCGGATCACGCCATACAGGGACGATTTATGATCCTCGCTCTTCTGGGTGATCTTAAACTTGCCCGGTGGCGTGGTGTGGGTCGTCTTCCCGGTGGAAATCGGTGAAACTCCCACCAATTCACTACCTTTGTAAAAATAGGCCTTTTGCTCGGAACGGTTTAAACGAATAAGGGGCTCCCCCGAAACCGAATCGCCATCCCAGTATCCCCGCTCGTGGGCCATTGGTTGACGTTCGCTGGTCGGGGTAGCGGTTCGAAAACCAGCCAAATAGCCGGATTCACCAGGTGGCGTTAAAACCGGACCGCAGGACACCAACAGAACGGGAAAGGAAAGCAAAAATGCAAGGGTCTTCATGGCTGATCGTTTGAAAGACTAAAGAGGCAAAGAGATGCGGGGTCAAGAGACGGGATCACGCCTCAGAATCGCCGCAAAGGCTCCATCGGTCTCATCTTCAAAGGGCAGCAGCTGCCGCATCTCCCCAAGTTGATACCCGGGATGATCTTCCGCAAAGCGGGTGACCTGCTCGAGATTCTCTTCCGGATCAATCGAACAGGTCGAGTAGACCAACCGACCTCCGGGCTTGAGACAGGGAGCAGCTGCTTCGAGGATGGAGCGCTGGATCTTCACGAGATTCTCCAGATCCGCCTTCTGTAAGCGCCAGCGGGCATCCACCCTTCTTCGCAGCACGCCGGTGTTGGAGCATGGCACATCGAGCAAAATGGCATCGAAATGCCCCAGCCAATGCTCCGGTGCCGGCTGGCTCCAGTCATGCTGAAGGACTTCCGCGTTTTCAACACCACAACGGTCGAGATTTTCCTGAAGGCGAGGCAAACGCTTGTCATTGGAATCACAACAAATCAATTGCCCCTTGTTTTCCATCAGGCCGGCAAGATGAACGGCTTTACCACCGGGCGCGGCACAGGCATCGAGAACGACTTCCCCCGGTTGAGGCGCCAGCAACTCGGGAGCATGAGCTGTCGAAGGGTCGGTGACATAGTAATGACCACTCTCCACCGCCTCCCTGGCATCATCCGGAGTGGGAGATCCTTCCGGAGGCGGGTTGAGAAGATTGACCCGGTAAAAAACCTCCGCCGGAAGATTATTCCAGTCCATCAGGGCCACCGCCTTTTCCTTCCCGAAGAGCGATTTCCATCGTTTCCAGAGCCAATGAGGATGGGAATACTGGATGGGAAGCTCCACATCGCCCAATTCCCGGAGAAGCCTCATTCGGCACTGTGCCGCCTTCCGCAAAACGGCATTGATCAATCCCTGAACCGGCTTGCGGGCGCACTCGACCGTCTCATAAATGGCGGCGTGGTCGGGAATTCGCAGAATCAACAACTGGCAAAAACCAACCCGCAAGACATCGCGGGTTTCCGGGTCGAGTTTCCCTTTCCGGAAGAGGCCAATCCAATAGTCCAGAAGACTGCGGTTGCGTAAAACCCCCATGAGGATGGCCTTCAGAAAGGCACGATCGGAAGAGGAAAGGTGGTTCCTTTCGGCATGCCGCTCCACCAGCGAATCAGCATAGGCGTGCCCCTTTGCCCAGGCGCGCAAAGCCGAGACTGCCGCCCGGCGAACGTTTTTTGCACTCTTTGCCATCCGATGATTGATCAAGATAAGGCTGCCGCGATCTGGCTCCATTCCTCATCCAGAGTCACTGAGCGGGCCGGCATTTCACGACCGGCCCGATGATACCAGTACGACGCGTTTCCGAGATCTCCTTCCTCCCGGTGAAGGTAGGCATGAATCCAGGCTCCGGCGGGATCGGGGACATCCTGGCAGTAATCATGGGAATCATCCCACCGCCCCGCCTTCGCCAGCCATAAGGCATGTTGGGCCGGTGAAAGACCGGCAGGTGGTTCCGAATCGTTCCGGGCGGATTGAGCAAGTTCTGCAGCCGTCATGTCGGCGGGGTTCTTGCCAGATCTTGGCGCGAAGCAAAAGCCGGATTTCATGGCCCGGCCGTTTGCAAGAAGGTCAGCCTCAAGAAACCACCCACTTCCGCTTCCTCGACAAGCAACCCGTCCCCGATAACCGTGAAAGGGGCAGGTTCCCAGGTCTTCAGATCACTCGACCTTTCCACACCGAGGGCAGCATCATTTCGCTCCGGTAAAACCCCCAAGGGAAGGAGCACACCATCCGGTCGAAGAACCGGGACGAGCCGCTTCGAAGAGCTCGCATCGGTGGGATCAGTCCCTAAAAGATACTCACCCAATCCGGACAATCCGTCACCATCCTGATCTCCGGTCAAATCAACCGAGCCACCAAACCGGCTGATCCAAACTGAAAGATCCTCCCGATCGATGATGGGTAGAACAACGACCGACGGATCACCCGCAGCGAATCCCGTCTCCTGATCCGGCAGCCTCACCACCAGCGTTTCCTCTTCTTCCACCAATCCATCGTTCACGACCGAAAAGCTAATGGCTTGCGAAGTCGTGCCAGCAGTTAAAATCACTTCGGATGGCCCGGTGTAATCCCCGGGCCCTGCTGTTCCAAACCGCTCCAGAGCAACCGGAAAATCGGAAAGCAAAGGAAGTTCGCTTTC